>NZ_BAAGZJ010000057.1:0-48150 GCF_054778635.1 Nocardiopsis nanhaiensis | reverse complement strand
GCCAACCCGCCGTCGTAGCGGAGCGGGTCAAGGTGGAGCGCCGTTGACGCGCGAAGCGCTCGATGGCGACGACCTTGAGGCGCGCAGCGGAGACGGCCACAATTTTGCGGCGGGAAAGGAGGACACCCCCAGTCGCCAGGGGCAGCCCTGCAGCTATCGGAGGAACTGCCGACCGGAAGGGAAGCCCCAGCCGCATAGAGGAAATCCAGGCTGCGAGAACGGGCGCTGTGGCCCCTGGGAATTCACTCGCTGGGAGTTCGCACGAGAGTCAGTCCGTGCCGAATTAGACCACGCCGAAAACGAAACCGCCAGGGGAGTCGATGTCGTTGCCGAACAGGTACTGCCGGGCGGACAGCACGAACTCCTCACGGCTGATGTCGCCGTCGCCGTCGGTGTCGACGTGCGCGAACCGCTTCTTGGCGCCCTGTTCCTCTGCGCCGAGGGTGTTGGCGTAGACCAGGAACTCCTGTTCGCTGATCCGGCCGTCGCCGTCGGCGTCGAGCAGGTCGAACACCGCTTCCGCCACGGCCTCGGCCGCGTTGGACGGGCTGCGGTCCTCCGCGGCCGCGTGCATGGCGGCCACGAACTGCTCGCGGTCCAGACTTTCTTCCTCGGCCTGTCCGGCCAGCTTCTGCCACAGGGACTCGTATGCCGTCTGGATGGCCTGCGCCCGGGGTGCCGACGCTTCCAGGCCGTAGCCGGACACGTACCGGTCCACGAGTCTTTGGTAGTCGTTCCAGGTCACGGTCTTGTCATCGTCGGTGTCCAGGACGTCGAAGAGGTCGCCGAACCTGGCGGCGATCTGGGGGTTGGTGCTCACACGGGCCTCCTGGGTCCGGGACGGGACTTTCCCGCCCCGTGTCGTCAGAGTCCCGAACACCGCAAATGGTTCCATCCGAAACGCCGGAAACCCGGAGTCGGGTGGGTCGAGGGCCCTGCCCGGCTGGCCGATCGTCACGCCGCGCGGACACCGCCCAGGCCTGAGCCGCTTCGGGGCTCAGGCGGCGAGCAGCTCGTCGATCTGTCCGATCGCCGCGCTCATGCCCTCGTCCATGCCCATCTCGATCATCTGCTCCATGGCCTCGAACGACGTGAAGGTCGAGCGCAAGACCATACGGGCGCCGTCGCCGTGCTCGCTGATCACCAATCGGATGGTGACGCTCGGCATGCCCCCGGGTTCGCCCGGCTCTTCCCCGAACCCCTCCAGGAACTCCAGAGTGGTCGGCGGTTCCACCGCGACGATCCGCCACCAGCAGTGGTGCCGGTCGCCCTCGGGGCTCGTCATGAAGTAGGTGACGTCGCCGCCGGGCGTCAGCTCGTGCTTCTCCATGGTCGCCGGGTAGGTCGGCGGTCCCCACCACCGCTCAAGCTGGCGCGGGTCCGCCCAGAGCTCCCACGCCCGTTCCACGCTGGCGGGGAGATCACAAACGAGGGTGAGGGTCCGGTTCTCGAAGTCCTTGTCGACACTGGTGACGCTCATCGGGTCAATTCCTCTCGTGGTGCTGCCTAAGCGCCTGGGTCTTCTGCCTTGTCCTCGCCCGGGTCGGACTCCCCGGCCTCGGGGGCCTCGGTGAGCAGTAGGGTCATGCGCTCCACGCGTCCGCGCCAGAGGTCCTCGATCCGGTCGAGGGCCGATCGAGCCCGGTGCACGGCGTCGGGTTCGGTGCGCACGAGCTGCTCCCGTCCGCGGCGCTCCTTGCTCACCAGACCGGCCCGCTCCAGCACCGTGACGTGTTTCTGCACTGCCGCGAAGCTCATCGGGTAGTACCCGGCCAGCCTTGACACCGATAGGCCGCCCTCCACTGAGCGGTGGAGGATGTCACGGCGGGTGGCGTCGGACAGGGCGTGGAACAACCGGTCCACGCTCGCGTGCTCACTGGATTCGTTATCTACAACCATTTGGTTTTAGATTAGCGTGGTCGGTCATGTGTGTCCAGGTTCTATGGTCGATGTCGACAAGGATGTCTAGGACAAGGACGGCACATGGACGCACGCGCCTACATCGAGGCCCACCGGGACGGGTTCCTCGCTGCGCTCAAAGAGTGGCTGGCGATCCCCTCGATCTCCGCAGACCCCGAGCGCCACGAGGACGTGCGCCGCTCCGCCGGGTGGCTGGCCGACCACCTCACCCAGAGCGGGTTCCCCACGGTCGAGGTCTGGGAGACACCCGGCCTGCCCGCCGTGTTCGCTGAGTGGCCCGCGGCCGATCCCGAGGCGCCCACCGTGCTCGTCTACGGCCACCACGACGTGCAGCCGGTCGACCCCGTCGAGGAGTGGGAGACCGAGCCCTTCGTCCCCACCGAGCGCGGCACCTCCCTTTACGCGCGGGGAGCCTCCGACGACAAGGGCCAGGTCCTCTTCCACGCCCTGGGCGTGCGCGCCGCCTTGGCCGCCTCCGGCGCCGACGCCCCTCCGGTCACGGTCAAGCTCCTCGTCGAGGGCGAGGAGGAGTCCGGGTCGGTGCACTTCGCCAAGCTGATGAAGGCCAACCGCGAGCGCTTGGCCTGCGACGTCGCCGTCATCTCCGACACCACCATGTGGGCCCCCGACACCCCCTCCATGTGCGTGGGCATGCGCGGTGTCACCGACGTGGAGGTCAACCTGTACGGCCCCGAACGGGACCTGCACAGCGGCTCCTTCGGCGGTGCCGTCCCCAACCCGCTCAAGGTCATGAGCGACCTGCTCTCCGGCCTGCATGACGCCGACAACCGCGTCGCGATCCCCGGCTTCTACGACGGTGTCGTCGAGGCCAGTGACGAAGAGCGCGAACTCATCGCCCGCCTGCCCTTCGACGAGGCGCGCTGGCTGGCCACGGCGGCGTCCGCGGCGGCCCGCGGCGAGAAGGGCTACAGCACCCTGGAGCGCGTCTGGCTGCGACCCACAGCGGAGATCAACGGCATGTGGGGCGGCCACACCGGGACGGGCGGCAAGACCATCGTTCCCCGCTCCGCGCACGCCAAGATCAGTTTCCGCCTGGTGCCCGGACAGGAGCCCCTGGAGATCCAGGACCGCGTCCGGGCCTACGTCGAGGCGGCGACCCCCGACGGCATCAGCGCCGAGCTGGAGTTCGGCGGCCCGGGTGTGCGTGCCTGCGCCTCCGACCTGTCCTCCACCGCCCTGAAGGCCGCCCGTTCCGCCATGGGCCGCGCCTTCGGCAAGGAGGTCCTGTTCACCCGTGAGGGCGGCAGCGGACCCGAGGCGGATATCGCGGACATCCTCGACGCTCCGCTGGTGTTCGTGGCCGTGGGACTCAACGAGGACCGCATCCACGCCCCCAACGAGAAGGTCGAGATGCCCCTTCTGCTGAAGGGCGCCGAGAGCGCCGCCTACCTGTGGGAGGAGTTGGGCGCCGCGAAGGGCGCCTGAGCCCGGTGCGGCCGCCGCCCGTGCGGTGGCCGCACTCCCTACCCTGTTTTCTTGACGGCAGTGCGCGATCCCCTCGAAGGCGCTACACCTAGTAGGTGAACCACGAACCCGGAAGGCCGTATGGAATCCGAAGCCGCACCCCTCCTCTCCCGCTCTACCGTCGACCCCGCCGGGCACCGGCGCGGAGACGACGCATGGTTGGCCGCAGCGTGGCAGGACCCGAGCACCCGGGTCCTGGTCCTGGAGGGAGGGGAGCCCGGCAGCTACGGCTGGAAGGCGCTCATGGCCAAGCAGTCCAGAGCGCTGGTCACCACTGGCCAGACCCGTGAACTGGTCCTCACCGACCCCCAGCACGCCCCGGCTGGCGAGCGCTACCTCCTGGGTACCGATGGCGAGCGCGCCTACTTCGCGGTCCGCTCCAAGTCGGACCTGGCCGCGAACCCCGTCGCCGAACCCGCCTCCCTGCGCGACGTCGGCGCGATCCTGAACGACCACGACACGGGCCTGTTCACCCGGGCGATCGCTCTCGCCAACTGGAACGCCAGCCACGGCTTCTGTCCGCGCTGCGGCGCGCGCACCCGTATCGAGAAGGCGGGGCACGTCCGGGTCTGCGAGGCGGAGGGGACCGAACAGTTCCCCCGGATGGACCCTGCGGTGATCATGCTGGTGCACCGGGAGCGTGACGGGCAGGAGGAAGCGCTCCTCGGTAACAACCCGAACTGGGACGCCCGGCTCTTCTCCGTGCTGGCCGGGTTCGTCGACGCGGGGGAGTCCCTGGAGCAGGCGGTCGTGCGCGAGGTCGCCGAAGAGGCGGGCGTGGTCGTCGAGCAGCCCCGTTACGTGTCCTCGCAGCCCTGGCCGTTCCCGCGCAGCCTCATGATGGGCTACACCGCCCGCGCCGTGGGCGAGACCGAGGCCACCGACGACGAGATCGCCGAGACCCGTTGGTTCACGCGTTCCGAACTGGCGGAGGCCGTGTACGCCGCGGAGGTCGTCCTGCCCGGACGGGTCTCCATCGCCCGCACTCTCGTCGAGCACTGGTACGGCGCGGAGCTCCCCGGCGGCTGGTGACCGCGGGCCGTCCGTCCCCCCGAATCGGACGGTCCGCAGCCCGCACCGGGTGCTGTCAGCCGGTCTCCGTGTTGAGCTCGTCCGGAAGAACGGTCAGCGGGCTCGTGCTGCTCTCCACCACGTCCCGGGCCAGTTCGGCGACCTTGCGTCCGCGGGACCGGGCAGAGGAGCGCAGTCTCTCGAAGGCCTCGCGCGGCGGCATCGTGTGCCGTTCGGCGAGGACACCGATCGCCTGCTCCACCACGACGCGCGAGTGCAGGGCGTGTTCCAGCTGCGTGATGGTGTGCCGAAGGCGCTCCACCTCCGTGGCTCCCTCGGGGGCCCGGCCGGGCGCCGACGTACGAGGGCGGTTCGTGCCCGCTTCCGAGGTGAGAAGGTCCGCAAGGACCATTGCGCTGACCAGGTCGGGCGTCTCGTGCCCGTTCTGGCCTGTGCCCACACGCCACCCGTTCGGGGTGCGGCGCACCACTTCGACGTCCACCGTGTCGGTGACCGCTATGTCATGAGGCCTCACTTGGTCCCCCAACTCAACACTCCCCGTCATCATGGTCCGAGCTCCGATGTCGGCCGGACCGCCGGTCGGACCCGGGGGTGTCAGCCCTTGAGGGAGGGCCCCCGCCGCGCGGGCCGCAGCAGCGGCCCGCGCCGTTCGTCCTAGGACAGCTCGGCCAACTTCTTCTTCACCTGAGCGAGCGACGGGTTGGTCATCGCGGAGTCGTCGCTGAAGACCACGGTGGGAACCGTCTGGTTGCCGCCGTTCACCTTCATGACGTACTCCGCAGCCCCCGGATCGTCCTCGATGTTCACCTCGTGCACGGTGATCCCCTCGCGGGAGAGCTGGCTCTTGAGCCGTCTGCAGTACCCGCACCAGGGAGTGCTGTACATGGTGAACTTCTCGGTGTCCGTACTCGTCATCTCGCTCACGTCTTTCAGGTCGAAGGTCATGGTCGGGATGGATCCCCCCGTTCCAACACCAAGGGGTACCCAACCGCTTCCCATGACCGCACGACACAACGTGGGACGCCTCACAAGGGCGACTGGTTCTGGAATGTGTTGCTTGGCTCGTTCACCCCATTCCACAACCAGGGTCGGTCGATCCGCTCCCCTTGACAACCGATAATTGAGAGACTGTGCGCGCACAACCGCCCCAAACCGAGTCAGGAGCACCATGGACCCCGACCGCGTCCTGGAGGGACTGGACCCGGAGCAGACCGAGGCGGCGCGTGCTTTGCGCGGCCCCGTGTGCATTCTGGCCGGTGCTGGAACGGGGAAGACCAGGGCCATCACGCACCGCATCGCACATGCTGTGGCCAGCGGAATCGTCTCCGAACAGCAGATCCTCGCGGTCACCTTCACTGCGCGCGCGGCCGGCGAGATGCGCGGTCGGCTCCGTTCTCTCGGTGCCCCCAGGGTGCAGGCCCGGACCTTCCACTCGGCCGCGCTCCGTCAGCTCTCCTACTTTTGGCCACAAGTGGTCGGCGGTGAGAAACCCACCCTGATCGACAGCAAGATCCAGGCGGTGGCGCGTGCCGCCAACTCGGTGGGGCTGCAGCCGGATCGGATCGGGCTGCGCGACCTCGCGAGCGAGATCGAGTGGGCCAAGGTCACCCAGGTACGCCCCAGCGACTACGACAAGGCCGTGACCAAGGCGGGCCGGCAGGCGCCGATGTCCACCGGCGAGGTCACGCGGGTCTACGAGGCCTACGAGGAGCTGCGCAGCGAGCGCAACCTCCTCGACTTCGAGTCCATGTTGGAACTCACCGCCGGGATGATCACCGAGTACCCGGCGATCGCCCAGCGCGTCCGCGACCAGTACCGCTACTTCGTGGTGGATGAGTTCCAGGACGTCAACCCCCTCCAGAAGCTCCTCCTGGACGCCTGGCTCGGCGACCGCGACGACCTCTGCGTGGTCGGCGACCCCAGCCAGACCATCTACTCCTTCGCCGGGGCGACTCCGGATTACCTGACCGGGTTCGGGAACCGCTACCCGCACGCCGCGGCCGTCCGGCTGGTCCGCGACTACCGCTCGACCCCCCAGGTCGTGCGAGTGGCCAACCACGTCATCGGGCAGGCCCGGGGAACGGCCTCCGCGAACCACCTCACGCTCCAGGCCCAGCGCCCCGACGGCCCCGACCCGATCTACCAGGAGTACGAGGACGAGCCCGCCGAGGCCACCGGGGTCGCACGGAAGATCAGCGTGCTCCTGGAGGACGGGGTCCCCGCGAGCGAGATCGCGGTCCTGCTGCGCACCAACTCCCAGTCCGCCGCCTACGAACAGGCTCTGACCGACGAGGGCGTCCCCTTCACCGTGCGCGGCACCGCGCGCTTCTTCGAACGCCCCGAGATCAGGCAGGCCGTGCACACCCTGCGCGGTGCCCGGCACGGCGCGGCCGAGGAGGAGGCCGAGCCCCTCGTGCGGACCGTGCGCCACCTGCTCTCCCAGATGGGGCTGACGGAGAGGGCGCCCGAGGGCCGCCAGGCAAGGGAGCGCTGGGAGTCGCTCTCGGCGCTGGCTCAGCTGGCCGAAGACGTGGCGGCGGGCGCGGGAACCGAGGGCCGGGCCGCCACCATGGCCGACTTCGTCAAGGAGCTCGACGCGCGCATGGCCACCGAGCACGCACCCGGGTTCGAGGGTGTCACCATCGCGTCCCTGCACTCCGCCAAGGGGCTGGAGTGGGACGCGGTGTTCCTCGTCGGCCTCACAGAGGGCATGATGCCGATCATCTACGCGGAGACCGACGACCAGGTGGAGGAGGAGCGCAGGCTCTTCTATGTCGGGGTCACCCGTGCCCGCGCCCATCTGGCGCTGTCCTGGTCCCTGTCGCGTTCGCCCGGCGGAAGGAGGACCCGCAAGCCGTCGCGGTTCCTCGACGGTCTGCGCCCCGCGTCACCCTCCACCGCCAACCGCCGGGACCGCCGAAAGGGCGGGGTCGTGCGGTGCCGTGTGTGCTCGAACGTGCTCTCCGACGCCCCCGAGCGCAAGCTCGGCCGTTGCCTGGACTGCCCGTCCACCTACGATGAGGCGCTGCTGGAGCGTCTGCGCGACTGGCGCAGGGAGGCCGCGCAGGAGCAGAAGGTCCCCGCCTACGTGATCTTCACCGACGCCACCCTCCAGGCCATCGCTGAGCAGGAGCCCTCGAGCGTCTCCCAGCTCTCGGCCGTGTCCGGTGTCGGAGCGGTCAAACTCGACCGCTACGGTGAGGCGGTACTCGCGCTGGTCGCGGGGCGTGAACCGGTGGGGTCGGCCGCCGGTGACGGAGAGGAAGAGGATGAGTGAACGCGTCGACGCCGGGTCCAGCGGGCAGCCCCTGAAGGACCTGCTGCGGGTCTTGGACCTGGAGCGGATCGAGGTCAACATCTTCCGCGGAAGCAGCCCGACGGAGGGCCCCCAACGGGTCTTCGGCGGGTTGGTCGCGGGGCAGGCGCTCGTTGCGGCGGGCCGGACCGTGCCCTCGGACCGGCATGTGCACTCCCTGCACGCCTACTTCATAAGGCCGGGCGACCCGTCGGTGCCGATCGTGTACGAGGTCGACCGGGTCCGCGACGGTCGTTCGTTCACCACCCGCAGGGTCGTGGCGATCCAGCACGGCAAGGCGATCTTCACCCTGTCCGCTTCCTTCCACAAGGAAGAGCCGGGGCTGGACCACCAGATCCCCATGCCGGACGTGCCCCCGCCCGACGACCTGCTCAGCACCCGTGAACGGCTGCACAAGGCCTTCGGCAAGGTGCCCAACTTCGTGCAGTGGCACCCGATCGAGATGCGGCCGGTGGGTGCGATGTCGTTCGAGGCCGAGCGCGATCCCGACTTGCGCACCGCCTCCAACCCGGTGTGGTTCAAGGTCAACGGCAAGCTGCCCGACGACCGCATGACCCAGGTGTGCCTGATGACCTACGCCTCGGACATGACGCTGCTGGACACGGTGCTGCTGCGGCACGGGCGCTCCTTCGCGGGCATCTCGATGGCCAGCCTCGACCACGCCATGTGGTTCCACCGCCCGTTCCGCGCGGACGAGTGGCTGCTCTACGCGCAGGAGTCCCCGACCGCTCAGGGCGCCAGGGGACTGGCCCGCGGTCTGGTCTACACCCGGGACGGACAGCTCGTCTGCTCCGTGATGCAGGAGGGGATGATCCGGGTGGTCGATGCGGAGGGCTGGGCCTAGCCCAGGCTCGGGGCGGCCCGCCGCCCTTCACCAGCCAAGACCCGGACAGAGGGTTCTGACAGGGGTCCGAGAGCGTGCCGGTAACGCTCTCGGACCCTTCGTCATTCCCTCGAAGTTCTGGCCAGATGCGGACGTTTTCGCAGGTCAAAAATAGGTTGCCGACTTGTGGGGCGGTCCGTAGTGTGTACACCGTCGCAATGACCGCTCTCGGTACAGGTGCAAGACCCTGTGCCCGACTCTGAAGGAGGTGCCCGATCCAATGACCACGAAGAACACGGAAACCACCGGTATCGCTGCCTGGCAGCTGTTCTCGCCGCGCGTCGCTTCGGGCATCGCCCTGAGCGGTAGCACCATCAAGGTCGCCACCGTTGGCAACCGTTTGAACACCGGAAGTGGCAATGCCGCCGCCGACGCCGTCCAGCTCATCAGGGCTGGTGTGTCGGCCATGGGGAGCGGTGTGTCCGAAGCCGGTGCTCTCGGTGGCCTGCGCCACGAGTCCGAGCCTGCCCTTGATCGAGGCAAGCTCAACGGTGGCTTCGACCAGGCATCGCACGAAACCCCGCGCTGGTATGGCGCACTGGGGGAGTGTCCACGGAAGATTCCGGCCTAGGGCAACACTAGGCCGAGAGTTCCGACCGTGGCCGCGGACCCCAGAAAAGGGGCCGCGGCTTTCTTTGTATCTCCGTTGGCTTCCCGTCTCCCAGAGACGAGGGCAGTAGCGGCGGCATCGCAAGTCCAGGTCCCGCACCGGACTGGATCCGGTGACTGAACACCGACCGCGTTGTACGAACGATCAAAGATCTTGGAGGGCACCGATGCTTGCGTCGGTCCTGGAAACGCCCAACCTGGGCGAGGTCGACATTCCCTGCCGTGCGGAGCCGGACCTGTTCTTCGCGGAGGCCCCCGCCGAAGTTGAGCAGGCCAAGGCGATCTGCGGAGCCTGCCCGATCAAGGAGCAGTGCCTGGCGGACGCGCTCGAGCGGCGTGAGCCGTGGGGGGTCTGGGGCGGGCAGCTGCTCGTCTCCGGGCAGGTCGTGGCGCGCAAGCGCCCCCGTGGCCGCCCCAGGAAGCACCCCGCCCCGGTCGCGGCCTGACCCCTGACCCGGTCGAGCAGTCCCACACACGAACCAGCGAGAAGGACTCTTAGAGCGATGATGCAGGAACTGATGCAGATGGTGGAGCGGTCGACGGACGAGCCGAAGGAGCGACAGGTGAGAAGGCTTGGTGCCCGGCAGCTTCGAGCTCGCCAGCGCGAGGACCGTCGTGCGGAGCAGGCGATCATGGAAATCGCGTGGTCCCGGCTATGTTGACCGACGGTGAGCAGTACCGGAACGCCCTGAGCGGTCAGGGCCGAGCCGGTGGCCCACCCGACTGAACCGTCATCCGGGCGTAGCCGGTCGAACTACGAGGCCGGGCGGCCTCCCCCACGGGAGCGCCGCCCGGTATCATTTTCATAACCAAATTCACGTGGGGGCTCCGAGGATCGGCGCGATGTGTCTTCCGTCACCGGCCGAAAAGTCGCCCTGGCCAGAGCTGAACCCGCCATGGACAGGCGATTCGCGCCTCGGGGGCCGTAGACGGACATCGTGTCGTACCTCTGGCATAACGGGTCAAGCCACACCTGTTCGGATGCGCCTCCCTCGGATACCGTAAAGTTCGTGCCCTCGAACACCAAAATCGAGGTACGACGCAGTCCTCGTCGTCGGCGTACCGTGTCGGCCTACCGGGACGGGGACACCACGGTCGTCCTCGTGCCCGCGACGTTCTCCCGCGCAGAGGAAAAGCGCTGGGTGGATCAGATGCTGCAAAAACTCGAGGCCCGCGAAGGACGCCGCCGCCCGGGCGACCGTGAACTCCACGAACGCGCGGTCGAACTGGCCGAGCGCTACCTGGACGGCAGCTTCCTCCCCGACAGCGTCCGCTGGGTCGACAACCAGAATTCCCGCTGGGGCTCCTGCACGCCGGACACCCGAAGCATCCGGATCTCCCGGCGCGTCGCCGGAATGCCGGCCTGGGTGGTGGACTACGTCCTGGTCCATGAACTCGCGCACCTGCACATCCCGCACCACGGCCGGGACTTCTGGGACCTGGTCCGCCGCTACCCCAAGGCCGACCGCGCCCGCGGCTACCTCGAGGGATTCAGCGCGGGCAGCCGGTCCGAGACGTGCGACCACGCCGAGGACGAGGCACTCGAGGCCGACGAGATCGCCTTCGAGGAGTGACCGGTCGGGCGCGCCTACTTCCCGTAGTGGTAAGGGCAGGACACGATGCGGATCTCATCTTCGCGGACCCGGTAGACGAGACGGTGCTCGTCGGTGATCCGCCGTGACCGGTAGCCATGGAAACAGTGGCGTAGCGGCTCGGGTTTCCCCATTCCCTCGTTGCCGTGTCGGCTTATGTCCTTGAGCAGCGCGTCGAGGCGCTTCAGGACCTTGCGGTCCTGCCCCTGCCACCAGACGTAGTCCCCCGAGGCGTGTTCCGCCCAGACGAGCTTCATTCAGCGAGACCCCGCTCAATCCCGTGGCCGGACTCGAGCTGCTCGATGGCATCGACCAGGCGCCGAGCGTTCTCCGGGCTGCGGAGTAGGTAGGCGCTCTCTGATGGATTCGTACTTGGCCAGGGACATCATCACCGCGGGCTCGTGTCCGGCTCTGGTAATGATGACCTCCTCGCGGACATTCACGACCGCGTCCATGGTGGCCGCGTAGTTGGCGCGGGACTCGGAGTAGGTGATCAGTGAACCGGTCGGGGTCAGGAGTTGAGCTGGTCGAGCCTCTCCCGGGCGCGCGTGAGGTCCTTGCCGACCTGTCGCAGGGCGATTCCGCTCACCACGAGCACGACACTGAAGATGGCGGCGTAGTAGGCCGTCATGCCGCCCCAGTCGCCGGACACCGCGGCCCGACCCAGCACCGCCACCAGCAGTACGGCCACGAAACCGCAGATCGCCTGGACCAAGAGCACGGAGCGCCGCTTCTGTTCCACACGCGCCTGGGCGATCTCCCGTGGGCCGGCACGCCCGGCCAGCTCGTCGGCGATGAGCTTCTCCATGGCCTTCTTGCCCCGGCGGGCGACCAGGACGACGGTCAGACCGCCGAGCATGCCGAAGACGGTGATCAGGGACACGGCGCGGACCTCGAAGGGGCACCGGCGGCGCGCACAGCGGCCGCCGCCGACCTGACCAAGTCGCGCACGGAGTCGTCCGTGGGCTCAGGGAGGTCATCGACCGGGAACCAACCCAGGTCTGCGGACTCGTCCGGGTCCCGGACCAGCACCGCGTCGGCCGGGGCGTGGGCCGCGTACTGCACGTCCAGGTGGAAGCTGCCGCCACCGCACGGCACCGCGTGGCGGTCCAGCCGTACGGGGGCTGGGAGCACGGTGAGTCCGGAGATCCCCGACTCCTCGGTGGCCTCGCGCAGCGCGGCACCGCCCAGAGTGGCGTCCTCGGCCTCGCAGTGGCCACCGGTCTGCAACCACATCCTGTGGACGCGGTGTAGGACCAGGGCCACCTTGGAACCGTCGGCCGAGATGATCGCCGAGCTCGCGGTCAGGTGGCCGGGCAGGCACTCGCGCCACATGCCGTCGGCGTGTGCGTCGAGGTGCTTCACATAGGAGTCGCGCAGCCGCTCCTGCCCCTCGTCGGGCGCGGGCCACGCGCCCAGCACCGCCCGGGCGTCCGCGTGCAGAGTCACCTACTTGCCGTCCTTGTCCTCGTCCTCGCCGGTCTCCTCGCCGGGCTTGGGCTTCTCCGAGCCGTCGGGTTCGGTCAGCGACGAGATGTCGAAGTCCGCACCCTCGAACTCGCTCCGCCCGTGCACGAAGGCGTCCGGGTCGTCGAGGTCGTCACCGGTGGGCATCAGGTCGGGGTGCTGCCACACGGCGTCCCGGCCCTCCACACCACGGGCCTCCTCCAAAGCGGACCACAGCGCACCGGCCTCGCGCAGGCGGCGCGGGCGCAGCTCCAGGCCGACCAGGGCGGCGAAGGTGTGTTCGGCGGGGCCACCGGTGGCACGGCGGCGGCGGGTGGTCTCGGCGAGCGCTCCGGCCTGTGGCAGGCGGTCGGACACGGCCGACGACACCACGGTCGCCACCCAGCCCTCGATCAGGGCGAGGGTGGTCTCCAGACGTGCCAGCGCCGCCTTCTGCTGCGGGGTGTCCTCCGGCTGGAGCAGGCCCTCGGGGCCCATCCCGCCCGACATGACCTCCTGCAACGCCTCGGGGTTGGAGATATCGATCTCACCGAGCTTGTCCTCGAGTCCGCTGACGTCGAAGGACATTCCGGCCGCGTACTCCTCGACGAGGCGGGACACGTGCGAGCGCAGCCACGGCACGTGCGAGTAGAGGCGGTGCACGGCGGCCTCACGAGCGGCCAGGTACAACCGGACCTCGTCGTCGGGGATCTCCAGGCCCTCGCTGAAGCGGGCCACACCCGAGGGCAGCAGCGCGGCGTTGCCCTCTCCGGCGAGGGTCAGGCCGATGTCGGTGGTACCGATCACTTCCTGGGCGAGTTCACCGATGGCCTGACCGGCCTGCTGGCCGACCATCATGCCGCCCATCTGCTGGATCATGCCCAGCAGCGGACCGGCGACGGAGGCCATCTCCTCGGGCAGGTTCTGCCCCATGGCCTGGACGGTCTTGGCGGTCAGCGGGTCGCACAACTGCGCCCACGAGTCCATCGTCTTCTCGATCCACTCCGACCGGCTCCAGGCCTGGGCGGTCTGGAGCCCCGAGGGCAGGTCGGTAGCCTGGTCGAGCCACAGGTCGGCGAGGCGTAGGGCCTCCTCGATCCGTGCGTAGTCGGCGGGCGGCACACTTGGGTCCCCTTGCTGGGACACCGTGTGCCGCGCGATGTTCTTGGCCATGTCCCAGTTGATGCCGGACGTCGAGGAGGTCTTGCCCTCCTCGGGAACACCGGGGGTGGGCTGGGACGACATCATGTCCGCGAACTGGCGGAGCATGTTGGCCATCTGTTGCGGATCGCCGAACGGGAAGCCGTCCGGCATTCCGGAGTCCCCCCCGCCCGGGCGGCCGCTGCCGGCACCCGAGCCGGAGTCGCCAGAACGGCGTCCGGACTCGTCATCGGGATCGTTCGGCATGCTGAAACCGAAAGGCAGGTCGCTCACAATCAGACCTCAGGCAGGATTAGGTTTGGTCTCCACTGTCACGTTAGCTGGGAGTCGCCCGGAGTGAATACCGAAAGCAACCAGGTTCGCCCAGAGCACAGCCCATCGGATAGGGCGGGCATGGCGGTGGCGGTCACCGGTGCCGCCTCCGGAGTGGGCCGACTCCTCGTGCAACGCCTGGCCACTCCAGAAGGTTCCATCGCTGCCCGCGAGGTCGTCGCCATCGACGAAGAGTTCGCTGACCTGCGCGGGGTCACCTGGCGGATCGCGGATGTCTGCGACCCGGGACTCGTCTCCCGCTTGGACGGGATCGACGTGCTCGTGCACACGGCAGACGACCGGTCCCTCGACACCAAACCCGCGGAGCGCCGCGCGCACAACGTTCGTGCGGCCCAGACCGTCCTCACCGCCGCTGCCGCCTCAGGCGTCCCACGGGTCATTCTCATCACCAGCACTATGGTCTACGGCGCTGCCCCGGACAACCCGGTGCCGCTGGCCGAGAACGCCAGCCGTGTCTCGGACAACAGCGAAGGCCTGATGGGGGACTTCGCCGAGATCGAGGAACTGGCCGAGCGGGCCCGCCGGGCCCACCCCGGGCTCACCGTCACGGTGGTGCGCCCCGCCCCGCTGGTGGGGCCGGAGCTGGACACGCTCCTGAGTCGGCACTTCTCCGCGCCGCGACTGCTCACCGTCAAGGGCCACGAACAGCACTGGCAGTTCTGCCACGAGGAAGACCTGGCCTCCGCGCTGGCGTTCTGTGCCCTGCATGGCGTGACCGGCGACAAGGGTGTGGTCGCCGCGGCCAGCGAGGGATCCCTGACTCAGGGAGAGGTGGAGGACATCGCTGGGATGAAGCACTTCGAGGTCCCCGCCAACCTGGCCTTCGGTGCGGTTCGCCGACTCCACCAGGCCCGCATCACCCCGGCCGCCGCGGGCGAGATCAAGTTCCTGGTCTACCCGTGTGTCGTGGACTGTCGCGCGCTCCACGACGCGGGGTGGAAGCCCGCCCACGACAACGAGTCCGTTCTCGGGGCACTCTTGGAGTCCAAGAGCGGCAAGCACGCGATCGCCGGGCGCAGCGTCGGCCGCAAGGAGGTCACGATCACCGCCGCGGGTGCTGCGGGTGCAGCCGCCGCGGCCATCGGTACCGCGGCAGCCATTCGTCACCTGCGCAAACGCGGTAAGAGCTGATCCGGGTCCGGGGTCCGGGGCCCACGACGAGTCGCGGACCCCGCGTGCACCCGCCCCGGCATGTGCACCGTTCACGTGCAGGAGTGTCGTGCGAACGGCCGCTTGGTACGGTTTGCACGTGGAACAGATCACTCTCGCGGCCGTACGCGACACGCCCCTGTCCGTGGACGAAGTCCTGGCGGCGGTGACCGACGCCAGAGTCGGCGGGACGGCCGTCTTCATCGGTACCGTGCGCGACCACGACCACGGCCGGGACGTCTCCGCCCTTTCCTACTCGGCCCACCCGACCGTGGAAGCGCGGCTGCGCTCCGTCATGGAGAAGGTGCTGGCCGACACCTCCGTCCCGGGCCGGCCGGTCGTGCGGATGGCCGCCGTGCACAGGGTCGGCGACCTTGAGATCGGTGACATCGCCGTGGTCGTAGCGGCCGGAGCCGAACACCGCGAAGAGGCCTTCGCCGCCTGCCGCCGCCTCATCGACGACCTCAAGGCCCAGGTGCCCATCTGGAAGAACCAGGCCTTCGAGAGCGGAGAGAACGAGTGGGTAGGTTCTCCCTGAGCCCTGGGAGCGGCGCCCCTGGGCGGTAGGGCGCGGAACCCCTTGGTAACCGCGGCACGGATGCGCCCTCGGGCGTGTTCGGTGGATGCTGCCTGTCGCGAAGGTGGTACTGCGCCGTAGGTGTCCGTTGAGGGTGGTGCCTGCACAAGGCCGAAGAAGGAGTTCCCCTACTGTGCGCTTCCTCGCATGCTCGGCAGCATCGCACAGCGGGGCCGCTCGGGGGTTCGGCTGTCGACTGAGAGATGCGTAGTGACAGTGCCACTGGGGCGTCGCGCAGCAGGGTATGTGTCCGCCGAGCATGCCCTAGCGCGGGAGGGTCTCCGGAGGGCTCTAAGGTGTGCAGCATGGTTCGTCGTGTCATGACCCTTGTCGCCGCTCTCGTCCTGCTTGCCGGGCTCGGGTACGGCAGCCGTTTCCTGCCCATGCCCTACCTGGTGGCCGCGCCGGGGGTCACCCTGGACACGCTGGGGGACCAGGAGGACGGCCAGCCCATCATCGGGGTCGAGGGCACCGACGACTATGTGCACGACGGCTCGCTCGCCATGGTGACCGTCCAGTACGCGGGCGGACCCGAACACCGGATCGACCTCCTCAGCCTGGTGACGGCATGGCTGTCACCGGACCAGGCGGTCCTGCCCGAGGAACTCCTCTTCCCCGCCGGGCGTTCGGCTGAGGAGGTGAGTGAGCGGCAGACCATCCAGATGAACGACTCCCAGACCGACGCGACGGCCGCCGCGCTCAACCAGGTCAACCTCGCCTACGAAGCGATCCCGCTGGTCGCCGACACCGTCGAGGACATGCCCGCCGACGGCGTCGTCGAGCCCGGCGACCTCATCATCGAGGTCGACGGCGGGCCGGTGCCCACGAGCGCCACCGAAGACGATCCCGAAGAACTGGTGGGCAGCGCCTACGTGGTGGACCGGGTCGCCGAGCGCGACGTCGGTGACCCGGTCGAGCTCGTTCTGGACCGCGACGGTGAGGAGCTGGAGGTCGAGCTCGACACCGTCGAGGGCGAGAACGGCGCCGCGGCGGTCGGCGTGCTCATCGCCGACGACATGGACTTCCCGGTCGACATCGACATCGCCGTGGGTGAGATCGGCGGCCCGAGCGCGGGCATGATGTTCGCCCTCGGGATCATCGACCGGCTCAGCGAGGAGGGCATCACCGGCGGTGTCAGCGTCGCGGGTTCGGGCACTGTCACCTCGGACGGCCAGGTCGGCGGGGTCAGCGGTATCCCGCAGAAGATGGTCAGCGCCGAACGCGACGGGGCCGAGTACTTCTTCGTGGCGTCCGAAAGCTGTGACCAGGTCTCCCAGTCCGCAGCGCGCAACGACCTCGAAGTGGTGAGCATCGAGACCCTTACTGACGCGATGGACGCGCTGGACACCATCCGCGAAGACGGCGACGACCTGCCCCGCTGTGAGTAAGGGGCACGTCCGGAAGACAGTGGACCCCCGCGGCCGGGACGGGCCGTGGGGGTCCGGTGGTTCGCGGGGTCTTCGGTTCGGCCGGGGAGGGTCAGCCCTCGTTCTTGGGAGGCTCCTCCTCCAGGTCCAGGGTGAGGGCGAGCGCCGAGGTCAGCGCCGGGATCAGGTCCGGGCCGTTGAGCACCTCGGACTCAGCGTCGTGGCTGCGCATCCGCATCGCGCAGTGGCGCGATCCGTCGCGCAGAACCGCCGCGACCATCCGGATCTCCTCGGTCTCCTTACCGGTGGCGGTCGGGTCCTCGCCCGCGGCCAGGGTCTCGTCCGACCCCTTCACCACCAGGCGCTCCATGACCAGGGCGCACCCGGCCACGCCCTCGGGCCACAGGATGCGGCCCAGCGCCTCCTCCAAGGGAACGTCCTTGGGCAGCGCCTCCTGCTCGACCGGGGTCAGCTCGTCGGGGTCGGCCGGGGAGTCGATCCCCAGCATGCCCGCGAGAGCGGGCTCGGCGGCCAGCAGCTCCGAGGTCGGGACCAGGGCGTAGAGCCCCAGCGGGCGGTCCCACCCCTGCTCCGCGGCGTGGCGTTCCAGGTCCATGACGGCTTCGTGAATGTTCGACACGTTTCCATGGTGGCCGATGCGGGAACCTCGCCGTGCCGGTTCTCGGCCAGTAGGGTCGCAAAGGTGGCGCCCGGAAACGTCACCGATACACCAACGATGCAGCCTTGTCACCGGGTCGAGGGCGATTTCGGGAACCCGGCAGCCACCAAATAAGTTTTCCCTAATAAGGCGCATCACGCGCACCGACCGCACCTAACAAGCCAGAACGAGGGGGAGGCGTGAGCTTCCGATCGCCCGGCGCACCACCTGCGCGTATGCCTCGTCGATCAAGGTTGCTCGCGCCAGTCGCGGCGACCGTGGTCGTCATCATCGCGGGGTTGATGCTCGCCGCGAACTTTTGGACCGACTACAAGTGGTTCAACTCCGTCGGCTACACCTCGGTCTTCCTGACCGAGCTGTGGACCCGAGTCCTGCTGTTCGCCGTAGCAGCGCTCGTCATGGCGGTCATCGTCGGCGCGAGTATCTACTTCGCCTACCGGTCCAGGCCCGGTATCCGTCCCATGAGCCTGGAACAGCAGGGCTTGGACCGCTATCGCGAGTCCATCGACCCGCACCGCAAGCTCTTCTTCTGGATCGCGGTCGGTGCCCTGGCGCTCTTGGCCGGTGCTGCCGCAAGCGGTGACTGGCGGTCCTACCTGCAGTTCGTGAACGGCGTCGACTTCGGGATGGCCGACCCCGAGTTCGGGATGGACATCGCGTTCTTCGCGTTCACCTACCCGTTCCTGCGGGTCCTGCTCGGCTACCTGTACGCGGCCGTCATCCTGGCGTTCATCGCCGCCGTCATCGTGCACTACCTGTACGGCGGCGTGCGGCTGCAGAACGATTCCGGTCAGCGCGCCACCCCCGCCGCCCGGGTGCACCTCTCGGTCCTGCTGGGCCTCTTCGTGCTGTTGCGCGCAGGGTCCTACTGGCTGGACCGCTACGGACTGGTGTTCTCCGATCGCGGGTACACGTTCGGTGCTTCCTACACGGACGTGAACGCGGTGAAGACCGCGATGACGATCCTCACCGTCATCTCGGTGATCTGCGCGATCCTCTTCTTCGCCAACATCGTCTTCAAGAACACGCTGATCCCGGTGTCGTCCCTCGGACTGCTCCTGCTGTCCGGCCTGGTCGTGGGTGTGGCCTATCCGGCGATCGTCCAGAACTTCCAGGTCGACCCGAACGAGCAGCGCCTGGAGAGTCCGTACATCGAACGCAATATCGAGAACACGCGTGAGGCGTACGGCATCGCGGACGCGGAAGTCGAGACCTACGACGCCACCACGGAGCTCACTCCGCAGGAGCTGGCGGCGGAGGCCGACACCATTCCGAGCGTCCGTCTGGCCGACCCCTCCGTGGTCTCGCAGACCTTCCAGCAGATGCAGCAGGTCCGTGGGTTCTACGAGTTCCCGGACGTGCTGGAGGTCGACCGCTACCCGGACAGCGACGGCAACCTGGTCGACACGATCGTTGCCGCCCGTGAGCTCGAGGGCCCGCCGGACGACCAGGACAACTGGCTGAACCGTCACCTGATCTACACCCACGGTTACGGCATGGTCGCCGCCGCGGGCAACCTGATCGACGACGAGGGCCGCCCGGTCTTCACCGAGTTCAACATCCCGCCGCGGGGTGAGCTGAGCGAGGTCACGGGCGAGTACGAACCGCGGATCTACTACGGCCGCGAGGGCGCCGAGTACGTCATCGTCCAGGCCGAGGACGAGTACGACTACCCGCTCGACGCCGAGGAGGAGGCCGAGGACGTCTCGACTCCCGAGGACGCCATCGAGGCGAGCCCGGACGCGGACGAGGGCCGTGCCCCGACCGAAGGCGACAACGGTGCCGAAGAGGCCCCGGAAGAGGACGCCGAGGCCGTCGACGAGGGCGCGGAGGAAGGCGAGGAAGGCTCGCAGGCGTACAACAGGTACGACGGCGAGGGCGGTGTCCCGCTCAACAACTTCTTCGACCGAATCCTGTACGCGATCAAGTACCAGGAAACGAGCATCCTGCTCAACAGCGCGATCACCAGCGACTCGCGGATCATGTACGAACGCGACCCGCTGGAGCGTGTGGAGAAGGTCGCCCCGTTCCTGACCGTGGACAGCCGCCCCTACCCGGCGGTCGTCGACGGCAGCGTTCAGTGGATCGTCGACGGATACACCACGTCCGACGGCTACCCGTACGCCAACCGGATCGACTTCACCCAAGCCGTGACCGACACCTTCACCGATGGTTCGGCGCAGCAGGTCGGTGCCCTTCCGGGCAACGAGGTCAACTACATCCGGAACTCGGTGAAGGCCACAGTCGACGCCTATGACGGCAGCGTCACCCTGTACGCCTGGGACGAGGAGGATCCCGTCCTGCAGACGTGGGACAACGCCTTCCCGGGCGCGGTCGTCGGCCAGGACGAGATGAGTGAAGAGCTCGTCCAGCACGTGCGCTATCCGGACGACCTCTTCAAGGTGCAGCGCGAGATCATGCGTGAGTACCACGTCACGGATGCCGCGGCCTACTACGGTGGTCAGGACTTCTGGGAGGTTCCCGACGACCCGACCGCGGAAGGCGACCTGCCCGAGCCGCCCTACCGCCAGACCATCAACTACCCGGGTGCTGACGAGGCCAGCTTCTCGCTGACGTCCACGTTCGTCCCGCGCAACCGTGAGAACCTGGCCGCGTTCATGGCGGTGGACAGCAACCCCGAGTCCGACGATTACGGGCAGCTGAAGCTCCTGGAGCTTCCCCGGAGCACGGTGATCTTCGGTCCTGGCCAGATCCAGAACGCGTTCGACTCGGACGCCGACGTGCGTGAGGTCCTGCTTCCGCTGGAGCAGTCCGAGGCCGAGGTGACCCGAGGCAACCTGTTGACCCTGCCGTTCGCCGGCGGTCTGCTCTACGTGGAGCCCCTCTACGTGCAGGCCGGTGGCGGCGGAGCGGCGTCCTTCCCGCTGCTCCAGCAGGTCATGGTCGGGTTCGGTGAGGAGGTCGCGATCGGTAGCAACCTCCAGGACGCCCTGAACAACCTGTTCGAGGGCGGCGAGGAGCCGCTGCCCGACCCGGACGGTGAGGGTACCGAGGACGGTACCGAAGAGGAGGACCCGGAAGAGGCCGATGCTGACGCGGGCGACGGTGACGGTGACGGCGGTACCGACACCGAACTGACCGACGCCCTCAACGAGGCCGTCGAGGCGTGGGAAGAGGCCCAGGACTCGAGCGAGGAGGCCAACGACCGCCTCCGCGAGGCCTTGGAAGCCGTTGAGGAGGCCGCGGGCGACTAGTCCGTAGCCGTACCGGGCCCCTGCGGGGCGCTGAGTGCGACGGGGCGGGATCCTTCGGGGTCCCGCCCCGTTTCCGGTTATCTGGAGTCGTGCGGGGCCTGTGGCGCACGAGTAGCGGGCCCGAACGGCCGTCCGAGGCGCGCTCGGTGCAGGGGGTGGGCCACGTCTCCGCCGGTCGATTTGGCTTTCCGGCTGAGGCGCGCTAATCTGAAGACACAACAACGCGGGGTGGAGCAGTTCGGTAGCTCGCTGGGCTCATAACCCAGAGGTCGCAGGTTCAAATCCTGTCCCCGCTACCAAGATCGGACCCGGGATTTCTCCCGGGTCCGGTGTTTTTCCCGGTTCATCCGCCTCGGCGGGGAGTCGGGGGCGCAGGCCGGAGACGGTGTGCGTGCGCGGTGAGAATGCCGGGACGGACCGCAAGGAAAGCCTGGTAGAGTAGCTGAAAGCCGGGTCGGGCAACTGGCCGGTACAAACGGGTGGATCTCCGGATCGGTTTAGCTCCAAGAAACTGATTTGCCGCCAAGGGTGAAAGGCCCTAGAATGGAGATCACAACGACGCGGGGTGGAGCAGTTCGGTAGCTCGCTGGGCTCATAACCCAGAGGTCGCAGGTTCAAATCCTGTCCCCGCTACCAAGAAGGAAAAGGCGCCGGGTGGAGAAATCCACCCGGCGCCTTTTTGCGCGCCCGGACGGTCCGTGGAAAGCCCGGTAGGCCGGGGAGCCCGCCTCAGGACGGACTCCCCTTGCGGGCGGATCAGCGCGTGCGACCCTCCACGAGTTCCACGACCCGGTCGGCCCGCTCCGCCACCTTGGGGTCGTGGGTCACCACCACGACGGCGGCGTCACGCACCCGGGACTGGTCGATCAGCTGGTCCATGATCATGGTGCTGCTTGCGGCGTCCAGGGCGCCCGTGGGCTCGTCGGCGAGGATCAGTGCGGGTTCCCGGCTCAGGGCGCGCGCTAGGGCCACACGCTGCTGTTCACCGCCGGAGAGCTGGTGCGGCTGGGAGTGGATCCGGTGCCCCAGCCCTACCGACTCCAGCAGCTCCTTGGCGCGTCTGCGGCGGCTGAGCAGAGGCACACCGGCGAGTACCATCGGTACGCCCACGTTGGCCAGGGCGGTCCGCCGTTCCAACAGGTGGAACTGCTGAAACACGAACCCGATCCCCGCGCCGCGCAGCCGTGCCCTGCGGCCCTCCCGTAGAACAGTGGTGTCGACGCCGTCGAACGTGTAGTCGCCGCCGCTGGGCTGGTCGAGTAGGCCCAGGACGTTGAGCAGTGTGGACTTGCCCGATCCCGACTGCCCGACGATGGCGGCGACCTCACCGCGGGCGACGTCGAACGTGCAGTCGTGCAGCACGTCGATGCGGGTTCCCGAGACCGTGAAGTGCCGGTTCAGGCGCTCCACCCGCAGCAACGGGGGAGAGGACAGCCGCTCGTTGACGGCCGCCGGGTACGGGGTGTTGACGGCCATCTAGCCCCCCATCCCGAGGAACTCGTCGTGTTCTTCCTCGTCCTCGACCTGACCGGGGACGTCGAAGCGCGGGTCGAGCGGCACCGGGTTCACGATGCTCTCGCCGACACTGAGCCCGTCGGTGACCTCCACGAACTCGCCGTCGGACAGACCCAGCGCGACCTCGCGGGTCTCCTCGGAACCGCCGTCGCCGACCACGATCACTTCGCCTTCCTCGGAGGTGCCGCGGATCGACGCCACCGGGGCGACCACGACGTCCGTGGCCTCGCCGGTACTCACGGAGAGCTGGCCCTGGACCCCGTCGAAGACCTCAAGGTCCGCGGGAACCCGGCAGGACAGCTCCGAGCCCCCTTCGACGTCCGCCGGGGGCTCCTCGAAGTCCATGGGGTCGTCCTCCGGCTCGGGTTCCGGAGCCGGACCCCCTTCCGGGGCTCCGAGGGAGAGGAACTCGCACTCGTCCGCCGGGGGGCCCTGGTCGATCTGGAGCATGATGTCGTCCGGCTCGTCGTAGAACCGGTACAAGTCGTTCGCGGGGACCGATGCGACCGCCCGGAATTCGTCCGGTGCCACCGTCGCCACGGTCGCGCCCGGTGCCAGGACGTCACCGACCCGGAGGTCGTCCAACCCGCTGACCTCCCCGGAACCGGGTGCGTGAAGGGTGACCTCCTCGCTTCCGGGCTCGTCCGAACCCCCGTCCCCGGCATCGGCCTCAGAGCCGCCGTCCGAGGGGTCGGACGATCCGCCGTCCGAGGGCACGGAAAGGCTGAGGATGGGCGCGCCTTCCTCGACGGTGGCGCCGTCGTCCAGCCACAGGTGGGTGACGGAGCCGCCCTCGCGGGTCTTGAGCTGTTCGCCCGGTTCCGAGCGCATGGTCGCGTCGAGTACCAGCAGGGAACTGATCGTGCCGAGTTCCACCTCGAACGATCCGTCGCCCGCGTCCGCCGCGGCCCGGTCGAGAGGCTCGTCCCCTTCGGCGGTCGGCCCGCCCAGGCCGGACAGCAGGAGGTAGCCCGAGCCGACCAGCCCCAGCACCAGGGTGAGGGCCGCGCCGATGATGATCCACTTCTTCACGTGATCTCTCCTATTCCCGCAGCCCGGCGACGACGGACGCGCGCAGCGCCCGGATCGCGGGGATGATCCCGGCCAAGAGCCCGACGAGGGCCGCGCTGCCCAGCCCGACCAGGGCGGCTGTCGGCGGCACCGTCATGGTGATGTCGGGCGGCAGCCACACGAGGCTGCCGATGACTGCCCCACCCGCCGCGACGAGTGCCCAGGAAAGGGCCAGAGCGATCAGCCCGGCGACGACCGCGACCACCACCGCCTCCATCACCACGGCCACGAAGAGCGTGAATCTGCTCGCGCCCAGCGCCCGGTAGGTGGCGAGTTCGCGTCGCCGTTCCCGCACGGTCACCAGACCCACGTTGAGCACGCCGAGCAGGCCCGTGGTGAGGGTGATCACAGCAACCCCGACCAGGCCCATGGACAGGTAGCCGATGAGCTCGTTGGTCTGTTCCGCGTGGTCGGTGCGGAAGACCATGAGCTCGTCTTGGTCGGTCATGCTCCAGCGCCAGCTCGCGGAGGCCAGGCGGTCGCTGAACGCGCTGTTGTCGAACGTGCTCTCCACGGCGGGGTCGGAGGGGTCCACACGGGCCAGGTAGGTGACGCCGCCGTCCGGTGCCCCGGCCGCCTCGGGGCTCCACGAAGGGCCGAAGACCACCTGCCCGGAGGCGGGTGACCGCAGCAGGTAGGCGCTGAACTGCTGTGAGTCGAACGTGGAACCTTGTGAGACACCGACGATGCGCGTGTCCAGCCACTGTTCGGCGCCGATGTGGACGTCGTCCAGATCGCCGAGGTGGTCGGCAAGGGCCTCGTTGACGACCAGCACCGGTGCCCGGGATTCCAGGTCGGCTTCGGTGAACCACCGGCCCTCGGTCATGTTGATCCGGCGGATGTCCTCGAGCGCCACGTCCACCCCGACGACGTTCACGCCCCGGATGATGTCGTCGCCTTGGCGTAGGGGCGTGGCCTGCTCCGGTCCGTTGTGGATCGAGGTCTCCAGCGCTCCGGCCCTGCCGAGGTCTTCCTCGAACGCGTCGAGGTCGGTGAGGCCGTCGAAGGCGACTACCTCGAGTGTCGCGGCACGGCCCGCGTTGGCCTCGCTGTAGGCGGTGGCGTATCGCTGGCCGAGGTCGCCGGCGGTGACCACCAGGATCAGCGCGCCGACACCGACCACGATGCCCGCGCAGGACAGGATCGTCCGGGCCACGTTGGCGCGGGAGCCGGCGAAGGCCAGCACGACCCCGGCGGTGAGGGAACGCAGCATGGAACCCTTTCCCGTGAGTCTGTCGGCCCCGGCACACGACCGTGCCGGGGCCCCGCGGTGTGCGGGGTAACAACAGATCCATCGCGGGAGCGGCGGGTTTCAGTTCGCCTGCGGGCGGAATTTCTGGTGGCCGAACCCGGACACGCGGTGTCACGGACGGGAACCAAGAGGAACCGGTGCCGCGTGGGAAGCGGAGCGGGCACGGCGGAGGCTGGGCCCGGGGCGGCCGGTGTCAGTCGACCTCGAAGCCGTCGCAGGTGATGGGCGCTCCGCTCTCGGCGTCAGACCACAGCACTGTGTGCACCCCGGGGGCGAGTCCGTCGGAGCCGAAGTCGTCGGGGTAGTCCAAGTGGGCCCACTCCCCGTCGGCGAGCTCCGCCTCGTGCGAGGTGGTCCCTCCGTCGGGGTCGATCACGGTGACCAGAACGGCGCCGGAATGCTGCCCTTCGGAATCGGACAGGCCGAGCTCGACCGTGTCCTCGTCCGCGGCCTCGACTTCCGCGCGCGGCGCTTCGCTGCGCCAGCTGCCGGGGATTGCCGGGTCGACCGCGGGTGCGCACGCGTAGCGGGCGGGGTCGAAGGCGGTATCGGGTACCCCGAGGCCGGGCAGGGCGGAATCGGCGGAGTCAGTGGAGTCGCGCACGGTCTCGGCGATCATCTCGCTGAGCTGCTGGGGGCTGTGGCCGTGGCCTTCGCCGCAGGCGGTGGCGGTGCCCAGGAGGAGGGCCGCACCGCAGAGGAGCACGGTGCGCCGTCGGTGGGTGGTCGTGGTCAGCACACGCCGCACGCTACTACTTAGCGTGCTTGCGTGAGTGCTTTTTGTGATTGCTTAGTGGTGGCGATCCGGACCGGGGCGGGGATCCTCGTCGACCCAGGGGGCGAGTCCTCCTCGGCTCAGGGGCGGTGCAGGGGTGTGGGACCACCGTTGAGCCAGGTGAGCACCTGGTCGTGGAGAACACCGTTGGTGCACACCAGCGGACCTCCGTCCTCGAAACCGTTGCCGCGCAGGTTGGTGGCGCGGCCGCCGGCCTCTTCCAGGATGATCGGCAGCGGGGCCGCGTCCCAGAGGGAGAGTTCGGGTTCGGCGGCGATGTCGACGGTCCCCTCGGCGACCATCACGTGCGACCAGAAGTCGCCGTAGGCCCGGGTCCGCCACACCGACCTGGTCAGCCCGATGAACGACTCCAGGCGGCCCTGCTCCTCCCAACCGGTCAAGGAGGAGAAGCTCAGCGAGGCGTCCGACAGCTCCGTCACCTTGGAGACGTGGCAGCGTGCGGCCTTGGAGAGGCTGCGGCCCGTCCAGGTGCCGCCCCCCTTCGAGGCCCACCAGCGACGGTGCAGCGCCGGGGCCGAAACCACACCGACCACGGGGCGGTCGCCTTCCAGAAGGGCGATGAGGGTCGCCCACACCGGAACGCCGCGCACGTAGTTCTTGGTGCCGTCGATGGGGTCGATGACCCACACCCGGTTGCTGTTGCCGCTCTTGCCGTACTCCTCGCCGACCACCGCGTCGCGGGGGCGGGCGCGGGAGAGCACGCTGCGCAGGGTCTCCTCGACCATGCGGTCGGCTTCGGTGACCGGAGTGAGGTCCGGTTTCGTGTCGACCACCAGGTCAAGCGCGCGGAAGCGCTTCACCGCGATGTCGTCGGCAGCGTCGGCGAGCACGTGGGCCAGCCGCAGATCATCGTCAAAGGACGCCATGGCCGGTAACGCTACCCTCCCCGGCACGAACATGCCCAAAGTGGCACCCTCGCGTGACCAGAGTGTTAGAGGTTGCGCGCGGGCGCGTTCGTGCGTATCGGCCGGGAACGGGGACGAACAGGGAACCGGAAGGGTCCGCGCTCCGGGGAGGAAGCCGGTCCGGGGATCCGGTCCGGGCGGACGAATGCGAGGATGGGGGGATGGGAACCGTGAGCGGACACAGGCGTCCCCGGGAGGGCACCGGGGTACGCGAGCGGCTGATGGACGCCGCATACGCCGAGGTGCTGGCGGGGGACTGGGCCGAGCGCCGGATGGTCGACATCGCCGCAGCCGCCCAGGTGTCCAGGCAGACCCTGTACAACGTCTTCGGCAGCAAGGAGGGCCTGCTCCAAGCGGTGGTGGTGCGCGAGGTCAACGCGCTGCTGGACACCGTGGTGCGGGTCCTGGAGACCGACGGCCACGATCCCGCGCACGCGGTGAGCCGTACCACCCGGATGGTCCTGCTCGCGGCCCGCGACAGCCCGCTGCTGCGCGCCGTGGTCACCGGGGACGACGAGCTCCTGCCCGTGCTCACCACCAGGTCCGCGCCGCTCCTGGACGCCCTGAGGGAGCGCATCTCGTGGACGCTTGGGGAGCGCTGCCCCGACGTGGACCCCGCCGTCACCGAGGTCGTCGCCGATGTCACCCTGCGGCTGATCGTGTCGTACTCGCTCCAGCCCATCGACGCGGACCAGGCGGCGCACCGGGTGGAGATGGTCGTGCACGGCATGCTGCCGGTGGGCCGTCGGGGTGCCGGGGCAGACGGCTGAGGGGCTCCAAGGCACTCAAGGGCTCAACGCGCTGGGGTGCCTGAGGAAACGACCAGTGGAGGCCGCGGTGCGGGAAGGGCCGGGACCGAGAGAGCTGACCGAGAGCGAGCGCCGGGAGGTGCTCCGGATCCACATGCCCCAAGGGCGGATCACGTCCGTCCCGGTCCGCCGTTCGGCCCGCCTCGTCCTGCTCGACCAGGTCGCCCGCGCCTTCGAACCCGGCGTGCGCTACACAGAGGACGAGGTCAACGAGGTGCTTCGGCGCTTCAGCGCCGACCTGGTGGTTCTGCGCCGAAGCCTCACGGACGAGGGCTTCATGGAGCACGACCGCACCCGCTACTGGCGCTGCGGTGGGACGGTGGACCTGTGACCCGGTACAGGGCACGGGTGGCGGGCTGCGAGGGTGGAGGGATGCTCGCCAATTCGCCCCGAGCCAAGAGCTCTGCCGCGGCCGGAATCGCTGGTCTGATGGTTCTGACACTGGTGTCTTGTACTTCCGAGGAAGCTGGCTTCGATGTCCGGAACGGGCTGGACGTGCCGATCCTCGTCACCACTGAGGAGGACCCGGAAGCAGAAACCGAATGGGGACAGGCGGACTTCGCCAGTTTCGCGGTCGAGCCCGGCATGGTTCGGCAGATGACTCCCCCGATGGATGATCCGGATCCGCCCTGGGGCTGGTGGCCGTTCTCGATCTTCGCCGACACCCAGTGCCGAGACGACCTGTACGTCCTGGCGGAGACCGAGGACGGACAGAGGTTCGTGCACGAGCCGCCCATCTGCGAGGACGGCGAGTGGACCGTCTCGGAGTGAGCGGTCCAGGGCCTCCGGCCCCGGCAGCACGCTGAGAACCGCCCCTATCCACGGAGCTGGCAGCGACCACGGAGAGCGGCCCGCACGGTCAGGTGTGGGGGCCCGGTGGCGCAGCCTCCGCCTCGGCGTCCTCATCGCCCTCACGGCTGCTCAGGAGGCGCCTGAGTGAGGCCACGCGTTCCGGGTCGGCTCCACCCCGTTCCATGGCCGCCTCGATCGCGCACTCGGGCGCGTCGGCCTGGTGGGAACAGTCGGGCAGGCACTCCTCGGCGAGCTCGGCTAGGTCGTGGAATCCCGCCACGATCTCCTCGGGGGAGATGTGGGCCAGCCCGAAGCTGCGCACGCCCGGGGTGTCGATCAGCCAACCCCCTTCGAACGGGAGGGCGAGCGCGGAGGTCGACGTGTGGCGACCGCGGCCGGTCACGGAGTTCACGTGGCCGACGGCCCGGTCCGTGCCCGGGACGAGGCGGTTGACCAGGGTTGACTTTCCCACCCCCGAAGAACCCACGAACACGGTGGTCTTCTCGGCGAGGCGGTCGCGAAACTGGTCGACGCCGCCATCTGGGCTGAGTACCTCGTACGGCAGCCCGAGGGGTTTGTACGTGCTCAGCATCTCGTCGGGTGCGGCCAGGTCCGCCTTGGTGAGGCAGAGCAGCGGCTCCAGCCCGGCATCGTAGGCGGCGACCAGGCACCGGTCCACGAAGCGGGGCTGCGGCGCGGGGTCGGCAAGGGAACAGACGATGGCGAGCTGGTCGGCGTTGGCGACGACCACCCGTTCGACCGGATCGGTGTCGTCCGCGGTACGCCTGAGTACCGAAGCGCGCTGCCTGACCCGGACCACGCGGGCCAGGGTGTCCGGTCTGCCGGACAGGTCACCGACCACGTCCACCCGGTCACCGACCACGATGGCGCCCCGGCCGAGTTCGCGGGCCTTCATCGCGACGACGGGTACGCCGTTCACCAAGCAGCGGTACCGGCCCCGGTCGACGGCGGTGACCAGGCCCTCGACCGCGTTCTCGTGCTTGGGCCGCTTGCGGGTGCGCGGTTTGGAACCGCCCCGGGCGCGTACGCGGATGTCGTCCTCGTCCAGGTGGCGTCCCCCGCCCCGCGTGCGGCTCATGTCAGGACCTCCGACCACAGGCCCGGAAAGTCGGGCAGGGTCTTGCGCGTGGTGGCGATGTCCTCCACCTCCACGCCGGGCACCGCGAGCCCGATGACCGCGCCGGACGTGGCCATCCGGTGGTCGTCGTAGGAATGGAACACCCCTCCGTGCAGCGGCCGCGGCCGGATCACCAGGCCGTCGGGCAGCTCCTCGACATCACCGCCCAGCCGGTTGATCTCGGTGGCGAGGGCGGCGATGCGGTCGGTTTCGTGGCGGCGCAGGTGGGCGATCCCGGTCAATCGGGAGGGGGAGTCGGCCAGGGCCGCGATGGCCGCGACGGTGGGGGTGAGCTCACCCACGTCGCGCAGGTCGGCGGTGATGCCGTGGATCTCACCGGTACCGCGCAGGGTCAGGTCCGTGCGGTCGGCCCCCGACCGGGAGACCTCGCCGCCCATGCGGGCGAACAGCCCGCGCAGGGCGTCACCGGCCTGGGTGGTGTGCTCCGGCCAGCCCTCGACCGTCACCTCGCCCTTGCTGACCAGGGCGGCGGCGAGGAAGGGGGCCGCGTTGGACAGGTCGGGATCGACGGTGATCTCGGAGGCCCGGACCGGACCCGGCTCCACCCGCCACGAGTTCTCACCGGTGGTGACGGTGACGCCGACCGACCGCAGCATCTCGACGGTCATGTCCAGGTGGGGCTGGGATGGGACCGGCGGGCCCTCGTGCCGCACGTGCACGCCCTCGGTGAAGCGGGCGCCGCTGAGCAGGAGCGCGGAGACGAACTGGGAGGACCCCGAGGCATCCAGGGTGACGTCGCCGCCGCGCACCGCACCGGAACCGCGGATGGTCAGGGGCAGGGCACCGCGCCCGTCATCGTCGATGTCCGCGCCGAGTGCGCGCAGGGCGGAGAGGAGTTCGCCGACAGGCCGCTCGCGGGAGCGCGGGTCGCCGTCGAAGCGCACGTCACCGGAGGCGAGGGCGGCCAGCGGCGGCACGAAACGCATGACGGTCCCGGCGTTGCCGACGTCCACGCTGGCCGGGCCGCGCAGGGCAGCCGGTGTGACGGACAGGTCGGGCGCGGAGGCCGGGGTGTCGGCGTCGATCTCGGTGACGTCGACACCGAGCGCACGCAGGGCGCCGACCATGAGCTCGCTGTCCCGGCTCGCCAGCGGACGCCGCACCACACACGGGGTCTCGGACAGGGCCGCCAGGATCAGGGCGCGGTTGGTGACGGACTTGGACCCGGGCAGGGAGACCCGGGCGCGTACCGGCTGTGCCGCGGTGGGCGCAGGCCAGTGCTCCCCGGCGGGTGTGGCGGCGGTCTGGTCGGGCTGCGTGGACGCGGAGTCAGGCATGACACAAGGTTATCGGGCGTGGGAGACGGGGATGGGGGCTCCTTGGCCTCGGGCGGGTGGGGCGGACGTATCCTGGAACGCGCAATGGTGTATCTGGATCACGCAGCCACGACCGAGGTCCGCCCCGAGGTGATCGCCGATGTGGCGGCGGAACTCGGTGCCCTCGGCAACCCGTCCTCCCTGCACGGCCACGGACGGACCGCCCGGCGGACCGTCGAGGAGTCGCGCGAACGCATCGCCGCGGCGGTGGGGGCCACGCCGCACGAAGTGGTGTTCACCGCGGGCGGGACCGAGTCGAACAACATCGCGATCAAGGGCCTCTACTGGGCGCGCAACGCCGAATCCGCCCAGCGCAGGCGGATCCTGGTCAGCGCCGTGGAGCACCACGCCGCGCTGGACCCCGCCCACTGGATGGCCGACCACCAGGGAGCTCTCTACGAGGCCCTTCCGGTGGACGCCGTGGGCCGGGTGGGGCCGGAGACCCTGCGCGCGGCGATCGAGCGCGACCCCGCATCGGTGGCGCTGGTGTCCGTGATGTGGGCCAACAACGAGGTCGGTACCGTCCAGCCGGTGCGTGAGCTGGCCGCCGTGGCCGCCGAGTACGGAGTGCCCTTCCACACGGACGCCGTGCAGGCGGTCGGTGTCGAGGATGTGGCGTTCGCCGCGAGCGGGGTGAGCGCGCTGACGCTGAGCGGCCACAAGCTCGGCGGCCCCGTGGGAAGTGCCGCACTGGTGGTCGAGCGCGGGCTCACACCTGTGCCCGTCCTGCACGGCGGCGGACAGGAACGCGACATCCGCTCCGGAACGCTGTCGGCGCCGCTCACCCGCGGCCTCGCCACCGCCGTGCACGCCGCCGTCGAAGGCCGTGAGGAACACGTGAAGCACCTGACCGGGCTCCGGGACGAACTGGAGCGCCGGGTCCGCGAGGTCGTGCCCGACGCGGTGGTGAACGGTGACCCGGACCGGCGGCTCCCGGGGATCGCCCACCTGTCGTTCCCGAATTGTGAGGGGGACGCGCTGCTGATGCTGTTGGACGCCCGGGGTATCTCGTGCTCCACCGGATCGGCCTGTTCCGCGGGGGTGGCCCAGCCCAGCCACGTGCTGCTGGCCATGGGCGCCGAACCCGACGTGGCCCTGAGCAGCCTCCGGCTGTCCCTGGGCCGGACGTCGACCAGCGCGGACGTGGACCGGCTGGTCGAGGAGATCGGCCCGGCCGTGGAGCGAGCCCGCGCCGCCATGGCCAAACGGCGGCGCTGAGCCTCCGGAGGGTAGCCCTCTCCCGAGGGGAGGATCCCTAGTCGTCCGCGCGTTCGATGGTGACGGTTTCCAGCACGATGTCGCTGTTGGGACGGTCGCCGGCGTCGGTCTCCACCGCGCCGATCGCGTCGACGACGTCCAGCGAGTCCTCGTCGGCGACCTGGCCGAAGATGGTGTGTTCCCCGTTCAGGTGCGGGGTCGGTTCGAGGGTGACGAAGAACTGGGAGCCGTTGGTGCCCGGTCCCGAGTTGGCCATGGCCAGCACACCGGGCTCCTCGAACGTGTAGTCGTCGTCGAGCTCGTCCTCGAACTGGTAACCCGGACCTCCTCGGCCGCTGCCCTCCGGGTCGCCGCCCTGGATCATGAATCCGCTGATCACCCGGTGGAAGACCGTGTCGTTGTAGAACTCGGCCTCGCCCGTCTCCGGGTTGGGCACGCCCTCGCCCTCGGCGAGGCCGACGAAGTTGGCGACGGTCATCGGGGCGACGTCGGCATGGAGCGCCAGCTCGATGTCACCCTCGCTGGTGTGCAGTGTGGCGCCCTCGACATCGGAGACGTCCACGTCGGGAGGACCCTCCCCGTCCTCTTCGGCACCGTTCTCCGCGGTGCCGTTGTCGGCGTTCTCCTCAGTGGTTTCGGACGTCTGTTCGTCGCCCGCTTCGGGTTCCACGGGGTCGTCCGCCTGGCACGCCGCGGTGGCGAGCAGAGCGGTGCAGGCAAGGATCGATACCGGCAGGGTCAAGCGGTACATCGGTTCACTTCCGAGATCAGGTTCGCGGCGGGGCGGCACACAGGCTACTGGGAATGGGAGAGTCCCAGCACCCGAGGCGCGCTCGACCGAAACTCTGCGGCCAAAACGGGACGAAAGTCCCGACTAAGGTCCCGCGGGGTCCTCGTCGCCTTCGTGTTCGCGCCGCTCTCCCGGCTGCGAACCGAGGTTCTCTTCGGTCTCCCGGTTCGCCTGCCCGCCTCGGGCCCGCTCCTGGTACTCCCGGGACTCGCGCTCCTGGATCTCCCGAGCCCGGCGGCGCTGCTCCTCGGCGCGCTCACGGCAGCGCCGCAGGAACGCCTCGTCCTCCTCGGGGGAGGCGGCGCGTGCCCGCCCGGGGTGCTCGTACTCGGGGAAGGGCGGGGGCGGACCGGCCGGTCCGCTGGCGAGCGCGGGGTCCCGTGGCGGACGGCCCAGAAGGAACCAGAGCGCCCCGCCGAACTTCGGCAGGAACAGCACGACCAGGACCCACAGCGGCTTGGGCAGAAGCCGGACCCGTTCGGCGTCCGACCCTACGCAGTCGAACAACGCGTAGACCCAGAACCCGATCGACACTATTGCGAGGAAGAGGGCGAGGTAGACCAACGGACCTTCCAATCGGGGGAAACACTCGACAGGCGCGGGGAGACAATGCCTTCTATGTACTGACTTATCACGGATGGCCGCACCCGCCCGGTCGCTTGACCAGCCGCCCCGGCACGGGAGAAGGTCGAACGAAGGGGCTGGGGCGTCGATTCCGAGGGTACGTCACCGCATACCCCTGGAGGTGTTGGGCGAGGACGGGAGAGGTTATGAGCGTGAACACCGCGTTGCCGTCGGCGATGTGGCTCCCCTTCGGGTCGCGGGTGCTGCGCGCCCGCTCCGACCGGGGCCTCTCGCGCGCCGAGCTCGCCAAGAGCGTCGGGGTCAGCGACGACAAGCTCCGAGAGGTCGAGGATGCGCAGTGCCGCCCGGCGCGCTCCCTGGTGGAGCGGGTCGACACCGCACTCGGCACCGAGCACCAGCTGGTCGACGCCTGGGCCATCACCCTCCAGGCCGAGGCCTTCCCGAACGAGTTCGGCGACATGAGCGAACTGGGCACCCATGCCGCGCGGCTGTGGGAGCACCAGCCGATGGCGGTCCCGGTCTTCCTGCGCACCCGCGAGTACTCGCGGGCGATCCTGGAGCCCAGCCACCCCCACCTGGAGCACGAGGACATCGAGGCCATGGTCGAGGAGGAGATGGCTGTCCGGGCGGCGATGACCGGGCCGGGCGGGCCCGCTCTCCGGGTCGTCCTCAACGAGTCCGTGCTCCTGCGCCCGCAGGGCGGCGCGGACGTCCTCAACGGTCAGCGCGACTTCCTCGCCGACCTCATCATGGCGGGCATCGTGAGACTCGCGGTCATCCCCGAGCAGACCCCCTATCACCCGGGGCTCGGCGGGGCCTTCCGCATCATGGAGTTCACGGACCGGCCCAGCATGGTCTACGCCTTCGCGGCGCAGGGCGGCGACCTCACGGGGGACAGCGAGGACGTCGGCCACTGCCGGATGGTGCGCGACTCCATCGAGGAGGCCGGCGTCGACCTGGCCCCGGAGTCCGAACTCCTCACCGCGCGCTGGCCCGCCGGGTAGCTGCTGCTGAGTCGGCCCTGGGCCGCTGGCCAAGACGGCCAATCGGCTGTGACTCTGTGTGGTGGCTCGCTGCCCTCGGGGTCAGCGGATGATAGGTCGTTAGGGCATCGGTTGCGGGAGAGCCTTGGGAACGCGCCCCCCGATGGGCTAGGTTGCCCGCCATGGATATCGCTATCACTTCCGGATACGTCGTTCCCGTCGACGGAGACCCCATCGACGGTGGGACGGTCCTCATCACCGACGGCCGGATCGCCGCCGTCGGCGCGGCCGCGGACGTCACCGTTCCCGAGGGCGCCGAGATCGTCGACGCCGCGGGCAAGTGGGTCCTCCCCGGTTTCGTCGAGGCCCACGGCCACATCGGCATCCACGAGGAGACCATCGGCTGGGCCGGTGACGACACCAACGAGATGACCGACCCAAACGGGGCGCGCATGCGCGCGTTGGACGCCATCAACCCCGCCGACCAGGGCTTCGTGGACGCCCTGTCCGGGGGCGTCACCAGTTCCGTGATCAAGCCCGGCTCGGGTAACCCCATCGGTGGTCAGACCGTGGCCATCAAGACGTGGGGGCGCAGCATGGAGGACCGGCTCATGCGGGAGCCGGTGAGCATCAAGAGCGCGCTGGGGGAGAACCCCAAGCGGATCTACGGGAAGAAGGAAACGCTCCCGTCGACCCGCCAGGGTGTCACCGCGGTCATCCGCGACGCGTTCACCAAGGCCCAGGACTACAAGGCCAAGCGCGACCACGCCGTCGAGGAGGGCCAGCCCTTCGACCGCGACAACACCCTGGAGGTGCTGGTCAAGGTCCTCGACCGCGAACTGCCCTGGTGCCAGCACGTCCACCGCGCAGACGACATGCACACGGCGCTCCGCCTGGCCGACGAGTTCGGGTACCGGCTGATCATCAACCACTGCACCGAGGGCCACCTGCTGGCCGACGAGATCGCCGCCCGCGACATCCCGGTGATCAGTGGACCGCTGATGACCAGCCGCTCCAAGGTCGAGGTCGGCAACAAGACTCTGGCCAACCCGGGGATCCTGGACCGCGCGGGCGTCAAGGTCGCGCTCACCACCGACCACCCGGTCATCCCGATCGAGTTCCTCGTCTACCAGGCCATCCTGTGCGTCAAGGACGGTATGGACCGCGACTCCGCCATCCGTGCGCTCACGGTCAACCCCGCTGAGATCATGGGCCTGGACGACCGGGTGGGCTCCCTCAGGCCGGGCTTGGACGCCGACGTGGTGGTGTGGTCGGGCGACCCGCTCGACATCATGAGCCGTGCCCAGCGCGTGTTCGTCGGCGGCCGCGAGGTGTACACCTACGACGAAGAGAAGCGCAGGGGCGAGGCGGTCGACCCCTACTACCGGGAGTCCTGAACCCCGCACGGCCTCCCGAGCCCCTCCCGGTTCCCTGTGCCTGACGCTCTTACTGACGGCCTCCCTGGGAATGGCCCTCCTAGGGAGGCCTGAGGCGCGTCTAAGGCACCCCGGCGCCGCGACCCGGCCCCCTAAGGCAGGCCACGGCGCCGGTATCTGGTGATCTCTCCCGATGTGGCGGCTGGTGCCTTACCGGAAGTCTGTAAGCAGCCGGAGAAAGGAACTCCGGCGGTAACGGACGCACCGGAGGGGACACCATGCACCCGGACCAGGCCGCCCAGGCCGCCGACTACTACCGCGCCGAGATGGAGCGGGCCGCCCGCATGGAGCGCGTCGCCCGCCAGGCCCGCAAGGAGGCTCGGGCCGACGCCAAGGAGAGGGACCGCGCCGACCGCGGGTCTGGCAAGAAGGATGACCGCGGTACCGACGAGGGGGCCCAGGCGGAGCGGGCGCGGAAACCGGATCCGGTCGGACCGGGGTGACCGCCCCTGCTCGAAGGAGAAGGGACGTGCGGGCCGGGGCCGGTGTGCCTCAGCCCACCCGGCGGAAGGGCAGTTCGCCTTCGGGCCGGGTTCCGTACAGGACGCTCACCCGTTCGGTACCCATCCGCTTGAGGAAGGCGTCCAGGCCGTCCTCGGCGGGCGGCGGGGTCAGCACGAGGGGGACCCCCGAGGCGACCGCCGCGGTGAGTACCGAAAGGTCCGCGCCCAGGTCGGTCAGCGGGGCGTCAGGGTCCACCACGACCGCCAACCGGTCCTCCCCGTTCAGGTTCCACCGTTCGGCTAGGGCCCGGCCGGCCGCCACCACCTCGGTGCCGGTCAGCGTCTGCCCGGAGGCCTCGACCGCGGGTTCACCGGGGTCCACCGGGTACGGGGAGAAGTGGTCGCCGTGCCCGCGCACCTCGACGGTGTAGTCGGTGACCATGGCCGGGGCCTCGGGCAACGGCAGGCCCAACGGGTCCAGGGACGTTCCCACGACCTCCTCGGCCCCGCTGTCCAAGGCGGCCTCCAGGAGGTCCGGGCCGACCACCGCGACCTCGGTGTCCGGGGCGATGCCGTCGGCCGCGAGTACGACCGAGGCGCCCACCGACCAGCAGGACAGCACCCACGCAAACGACTGCCAGTGCGGCGGCAGAGCGAGCGCCGCGCGGTCGCCGGGCTGCGTGCCGAAGCCGTCCACGAGCATGTTCGAGGTCTTGGACACCCAGTTGTCGAGCGTGGCCCGGGACAGCTCGATCCGGTCGCCGAGGTCGTCGTAGGCGGTCACGAACGGGCGGGAGGGATCAGTGGAGACGAGGGCGCGCCAGAGCTGCGCGGGAGATTCGGACATGGGGCCATGCTAGGGCGTGTTTCGGTGGGTGCCGCCCGTCGCGAGTGGCGTGCCGACGTTGCCGGGACCGGCGTCGGCACAGGTGCCTACCTGCGGTAATGCCCAAACTGTAGGCCTGACCGCGGTGTACTGCGGTGTGCGTACCATCAGGTGAGCTGCCAGAGTTGCGTTCATGCGCCTGCTTCCCGGACGGCTCCTCGCCCGTGTGACCGCGCTCCCCGCGATCGCCCTGTCGGCCTGGCTCCTTGTCGCCTTCCCCCTCCTGGTTCTCGGCCACTTCACCCCGCTGACCGGTCTGGTTTTTGGGCTCCCGGCCGTGGTCGCGGCCTGTGCCCTGCTGCCGCGCCTCGTCCCGGATCCGCCGGCCGAGGAGGATGTGCCTTGGTGGCCGGTGATCGCGGTCCTGGTGATCACGGTGGCCTTCGCCGCGGTGCAGATCGCTTTCCACGCCGAAGCGCTGGTCATTCGCCGGGACCCGGCCTCCTACGCCATGTACACGGCCTGGATCGCGGAGAACGGCTACCTGCCCATCCCGCAGCAGCGCGAACTCATCGCGGGCGACGACCCCGCCCTCAGCTACCAGAGCCTCGCCTACTACGAACGCGACGACGTCATCTGGCCGCAGTTCATGGCCGGGGCGCCGCTGGTGCTGTCGGTCGGCTACTGGCTGGGCGGCCTTGGCGGGATGCTCGTGGCCACCCCGGTCCTGGGGGCCTTGGGCGTCCTCACCTTCGCCGGGCTCACCGCGCGCCTGGTCGGTGCCCGCTGGGCCCCGCTGGCCGCCCTGGTTCTGGCGGTCTGCCTGCCGCAGCAGTGGGTCAGCCGGTTCACCTACAGCGAGCCACTCGCCCAGATCCTGCTCCTCGGCGGGCTGGTCCTGGCCTTCGACGCCCTGTCCAGGCGCCGGAGACTCACTGAGCGGTGGCGGGCACCTCAGACGCTCGCCGCCGCGGCGGGGGCCGTGTTCGGTCTGGGTGTGCTGGTGCGCATCGACGCCATCCGCGACCTGCTGCCGGTGGTGGGGTTCATCGGGCTGCTCCTGGTCGCCCGCCGCGGCCAGGCGCTGCCCCTGCTCGGCGGGCTCGGTGCGGGTGTCGTCTACGGGCTGGTCGCGGGATACGGCTACTCGTACCCCTACTTGGAATACCTGTCCGACTCGCTGCACCCCCTGCTCATCATCAGCGCCGTGGTCGTCTTCGCCACGGTCGTGCTCACCTCTGCTCTGTGGCGGTACGGCCTACCGCACACGGAACGGGTGCGGTGGCTCCCCAGCGCGATGGCGCTCATCACGCTGCTGGTCATGGTGGGTTTCGCGGTGCGGCCCCTCCTGTGGCCGGACTACGGGCACGGGAGCGACTTCACCGACCAGTGGGTCGCGGCCGTGCAGGAGATGGAGGGCCTGCCCATCGAGGGCAGCCGCACCTACTACGACATGAGCCTGTACTGGGTGGGCTGGTACGTGGGGCTGGGTACGGTCCTGCTCGGCTCTCTCGGGGCGGCCCTCGTCCTGCGCAGACTCACGCAGCGCCGCGACTTCCAGTGGCTGCTGCCCGCCATGCTGCTGGTGTGGACGGTCGCCACGATCCTGCTGCGACCGGCGATCACCCCGGATCACCCTTGGGCCAGCCGACGGCTGATCGTGCTGGTGATCCCGGCGTTCATCCTCTTCGCCGTCTGGTTCGTGGCCTGGCTGACCCGTTACTGCGAGGCTGCCTCGCGCCGGGCTCGGGGAGGTGCCCTCGTCCGGTCCCTGCCCGCGGTGGTCGCCGCCAGCGCCGCCGCCTCCCTGCTGGGCCCCACCCTCGTCACCGCCGCTTCGGGGGCCATGGGGTACCGGCAGGATGTGGGATCGGCCGCCGAGACCGAACGCCTCTGCGCGTCGCTACCCCCTGATTCCTCGGTCATCGTGGTTGACTCCGACATGGCCGGTGGCTATATGCCCCTGCTGCGCAACGTGTGCGGTGTGCCGACCGCGGCCCTGGACGAGGCCGGCCCGGAATCGGTGGGCCGGGTGGTCAGCGCCGTGCACCAGCGCGGCCGAGACGCGGTACTCGCGGGGTCGGAATGGGACCGCGTCGACGAGTTCACCGACGCCTCGGTGGAACCGGAGAGGCACTTCCACGTCGTGGCGGAGATGGACCCGAGTACCCTCATGGAACCCCCGACCGGACACTGGACCTTCACCGGAAGCGTGTGGACCGCGGTCCTGCCCGCCCCCCAGTGACCGGGCACGATGGGCGGCCCGACCCGTGGCCGCCCGGCCCCGAACCCTCCGATCACCCCGCCGAGAAGAACTGTATGAGCTACGCAGACGCCGAAGTGAGCACCGACCATCCCAGAGCCACCATCGTCCTCCCCTGTTACAACGAGGAGGAGCACGTCGTCGACGAGATCAAACGCATCTGCTCGACGATGGACGCTTCCGGCTACCCGTACGAGCTGCTCGCGGTCGACGACGCCTCCACCGACGGCACCCTCGACCGCCTGCGCGAGGTTGCGGACCTCTTCCCGCACATGCGCGTGGTGGCCTTCGGGCACAACGGCGGTTCGGGCACCGTGCGGCGGATCGGCAGCCAGCGGGCGCGCGGCGAGTACGTCGTGTGGACCGACGCGGACATGAGCTATCCCAACGAGCGCATCCCCGAGCTCGTGGGCATGCTCGACGCCGACCCCGAGATCGACCAGGTCGTGGGCGCCCGGACCCAGGAGATGGGCACGCACAAGGCCTTCCGGGTACCCGCCAAGTGGCTGATCCGCAAGATCGCGGAGCGGCTCACCAACACCCGGATCCCCGACCTCAACTCCGGTCTGCGCGTGTTCCGCCGCGACGTCGCCCGTCCCTACTTGCGCCTGCTGCCGCCCGGGTTCTCCTGCGTCACCACCATCACGCTGGCGTTCCTTTCCAACCAGCACCCCGTGAAGTACGTGCCCATCGATTACGCCAAGCGCGCGGGCACGTCCAAGTTCCACTTCGTGCGCGACGCCTACCGGTACATCCTCCAGGTGCTGCGCATGGTCATGTACTTCAACCCGCTGAAGGTCCTCATGCCGCCTGCGCTGTGGCTCCTGGGAATCGGTGCGGCCAAGTTCGTCTACGACCAGGTCCGCAATCCGCTCTACATGCCCAACAACACCGTCATGATCCTCATGACCGGGCTGATCATCGCGGCGATAGCGCTCCTGGCCGACCTCATCGTGCGTTCCAGGGAGCACCCGTGACCCAGCGGATCACCCTCGTCGGTCCCGTCCACCCCTACAAGGGAGGCGGTGCCCGCCACACCACCGAGCTCGCCCACCGGCTGAGCGGTCTCGGCCACGGCGTGCGGATCGAGTCGTGGCGTGCGCAGTACCCGGCGTTCCTGTACCCGGGTGAGCAGACCATCACCGAACCCGAGGGAGAACCGTTTCCCGAGGCCCGGCACGATCTGGCCTGGTACCGGCCGGACGGCTGGTGGCGGACGGGGCGGCGGCTGGCCCGCGACAGCGACCTCGTGGTGCTCACCCTCTTCTCTCCGGTCCAAGTCCCCGCCTACCTGGGGATCCTCGCCGGAATCAGGGCGGCGAGCAGGGGTGCGGGGGGCGGCCCCCGGGTCGTGGCGCTGTGCCACAACGTCCTGCCGCACGAGCGCCGGGCGATCGACGTCTCCCTGGTCCGCGCGCTGCTGCGCCGGGTGGACGGGGTGCTGACCCATTCCGAGGAGCAGGGACATCTCGCCGAAGGCCTTCTCGGCGGTGGGAAACCCGTGGTCGCGGAGATGCCGCCCCACCTGCCCGACACCGGGGGAGTGCGCTCGGAGGAGGACACCGCCGAACGCCGCCACCTGCTGTTCTTCGGGATCGTCCGGCCCTACAAGGGCGTGGACGTGCTGTTGCGGGCACTGGCTGAAGGTGCGCCGGACGACGTCACCCTGACCGTCGCCGGAGAGTTCTGGGGCGGTTCCGGCGACCTGGCCGCGCTGGCGGGAGAGCTGGACGTGGCCGACCGGGTCCGCTTCCGCGAGGGCTACGTGCCCGCGGAGGAACTCCCCGAACTCCTCTCCGGTGCCGACGCCCTCGTGTTGCCGTACCGCTCGGCCACCGCGACCCAGAACGTGTGGCTGGCGCACGAGTACGGTCTGCCGGTGGTCGCCACGCGTGCGGGCACCCTTGCCGACCACGTCGCGGACGGGGTGGACGGTCTGCTGTGCGAACCGGGGGACGCAGCCGACCTGGCCCGGGCGCTGGCCGGGTTCTACGGGCCGGGGGTGCGGGAGCGGCTCCGCGCGGGTGCGCGTCCGGTGGATGCCGAGCCGTACTGGGAGGCGTACACCGAGCGCCTACTCGGCAGCTGAGCGCCCCTTCCGCAGGTACAGCACGGCGGGGACGGCCAGGCAGAGTGCGCCGAGCACCCCCATGACCGCGACCGCCCAAGGCAGGTAGGCGGCCAACCCGCTCTCATCGGCGGACGCGGCCTCCGAAGCCGCCTCGGACCACTCGTCCTCAGAGCCCACCTGGATGCTACTGACGGGGCCGGGGCTCACCACTTCGCAGTCTCCGGGCCCGGACAGCGTGAACGCGCCGGTCTCGACGTGGACCTCGTAGATGCCGAGCGGGGGATCCCAGTCGTCCCAGGTCAGCAGTGGGTCGTCGTCCCCTGACACGAGGTGGCCGGACTCACCCGTGAGCTCCGTGGTCAGGCGCCCGGCTCGGTCCGAGGCGGCCGCCATCTCGTCGGCGGTGACGTTCTGGACGGTGTCCTGGTGCGGCACCAGGGAGAGTTCGAGTTCGATGGCTTCGCTGCCAGCGTCTGCGTCGCCGTCAGTCTGCGCGCTGCCGTCGGCTTCCGCGCCGTCCCCGGGCAGGGAGGCGGCGACGTTCAGGGGGAGGTCCGCCTGCCCGCCACCGGTTCGGCTCAGGGTCGGAAAGACCTGTCCTACCACCGAGACGGTGCCTGGGCCCTCATCGCACTCGATCGTCGCGGGTACGACTTCCGGGTGCTCGAGGAAGCCCTCGGGCGGTTGGTCGGCGGCACCGGTGACCAGAGGTACGAGGGTCAGCGACGCGGCGAGCGCGGACAGGACACGTGGGAAGCGGGGGGCCCAAGTAGTCACGGGTCGAGCATAGAACGGATCGGCCCGTAGTGAAAGGTTTCTTTCCTATTTGTCTGGGGCCCAGAGCTCATGCGGGTTCGGAGTCCGGCTCCGGTGCCCTCGACACCAGGATCGCCAGACCCGCCCAGCCCACGTCCGCCACGGTCATCACCAACCGGGACAGCACCGCCACCACCAGCGCGGCGCCCGCGTCCACCACCGGTGCCAGCGCCACCACCAGAACGACTTCGCGTACCCCCAGCCCCGCGGGGGCGAACACCACCAACAGCCCCAGGGTCCAGGCCAGGGCATAGGCGCCCACCGCGGGTCCGACCGAAGCCGCCGCGTCGCCCCCCACCGCCCAGGTCAGCAGCCACACGTGGAGGCCCAGCGGTATCCAGGCCACCAACGTCCAGCCCACGGACGCGGCGACCGAACCCTCCCTGACAGCCAACGGTCCCGCCTCAGCCACCTCGCGGAACCGGGCGAAGGGCCGCGCCGCCAGCCGGATCCCCCAGCCCAGCACGCGCGGGTGCAGGCACGCCAACAGCAGCGCCGCGGCGGCCAGCGCCCACCACCAGCGGCGCGCGGCCTCGGTGGACGAGAGGGGCAGCGCCACCGCGGCGACCGCCAAGCTCACCGCCACCGTCACCGCGATAGCCAGCAGGGTCGCCGCCGCTCCGCGCGACCGCGGCACCCGCCAGTCCCGGGCCAGCTCCACCTGGGCCACGAACGCCCACACCGAACCGGGCAGGTACTTGCCGAGCTGCCCGACGAACATCACCCGTGCCGCGACCGCCCGAGGCAGGGGCGACCCCAGACCGCCGAGCAGCGAGCGCCACGCCAGCATCTGCGCGGCCAGCCCCAGCATCCCGGCCAGGACTGCGGCGGGCAGCACCCACAGCGGGAGTTCTGAGACGGCGTCACGGGCCTGCGTCCAGTTGGCGTGGAGAGCCACGCCCGCACACGCGCACACCAGCGCGAGCAGCGCCAGGCGCACCCACATGTTGCGTCGAAGCCGAGTCAGCACGCGCCCACTTTATTCCCGGAAACCGGCCTGTGTCCGCTCAGCGCCGACCCCGGGTGGCGGCCGTCGGCGGCCGGGACCGGACGCGTAGTGTGGGCCGGTATGAGTGGTGCGAACGACCCAGTCCCCATCCCCACACCGACGGCGTCCGCGACGCGTAGGGCACTGGCCCGAGCTCGGGACGGGAAAACCCTCGACGTCGCCGAAGCGGAGGTGCTGCTGCACGCCCGAGGTGAGGACCTCGAACGCCTCCTGGACTACGCGGGACGGGTACGTGACGTCGGCTTGGCGGCCGCCGGGCGAGAGGGCGTCATCACCTACAGCCGCAAGGTCTTCGTCCCGCTGACCCGGCTGTGCCGTGACCGCTGCCACTACTGCACGTTCGCCACCGTCCCCGGCCGCCTGGATGCCCCCTTCCTGTCCCCGGACGAGGTCCTCGACATCGCCCGAAAGGGCGCCGAAATGGGCTGCAAGGAAGTCCTCATCACGCTCGGGGACCGGCCCGAGGACCGGTGGAAGCAGGCCGAGGAGTGGCTCAACTCCCGCGGCTACGACGACACCCTGTCCTACGTCCGCGCCATGGCCATCATGATCCTGGAGGAGACCGGGCTGCTCCCGCACCTCAACCCCGGGGTGCTGACCTGGTCGGACTTCCAGCGCCTCAAACCGGTCTCGCCCTCCATGGGCATGATGCTGGAGACCACGTCACGGCGGCTGTTCACCGAGAAGGGACAGCCCCACTACGGCAGCCCCGACAAGGACCCGGCCGTGCGGCTGCGCGCGATGGAGGACGCCGGTCGCTCCAGCGTCCCCTTCACCACCGGCATCCTGCTGGGGATCGGTGAGACGGTCGCCGACCGGGCCGAGTCGATCTTCGCGATGCGCGGGGTCGCCCGCCGCTACGGCGGCATCCAGGAGGTCATCGTCCAGAACTTCCGGGCCAAACCGGACACCGCGATGATGCACCGCCCTGACGCCGAGCGCGACATGATGGCCGCGACCATCGCCGTCACCCGCCTCGTCATGGGGCCCAAGGCGCACATCCAGGCCCCGCCCAACCTCATCGCAGCCGATCAGGGCGGCGTGGACGAGTACGAGCTGATGCTCCGCGCGGGCATCGACGACTGGGGCGGGGTCTCGCCGCTCACCGCCGACCACGTCAACCCCGAGCGGCCCTGGCCCCAGATCGACGACCTCGCCGCCCGGACCGCGGACCAGGGGTTCACACTGCGCGAGCGCCTCACCGTCTACCCGGAGTACATCCGCGCCGGCGAACCGTGGCTGGACCCGCGCCTGGCCCAGCACGTGGCCGCGCTGGCCGACCCCGAGACCGGCCTGGCGGTCGAGGACGCCCCGCTGGTGGGCCGCCCCTGGCAGGAGCCCGACGCGGTCCTGGTCTCCTCCGGCCGCACCGACCTGCACACGGACATCGACACCGAAGGCCGCACGTCGGACCGGCGCAGTGACTTCGACGCGGTCTACGGCGACTGGGACGAACTCACCCCGGGCGTGGACCGCAAGGGCGCCGAGCCCAGGCGCCTGGACCCCGAGATCGCCTCCGCTCTGCGCAGCGCCGAGAGCGACCCGTCCGGGCTCACCGACGCCGAGGCGCTCGCGCTGCTGCACGCCGACGGCGACGCCCTCGAGGCGCTCACCGGCCTGGCTGACCGGGTCCGCCGCGACACCGTCGGCGACGACATCACCTACGTCGTGACCAGGAACATCAACTTCACCAACGTCTGCTACACCGGCTGCCGGTTCTGTGCCTTCGCTCAGCGCCGCACCGACGCCGACGCGTACACGCTCTCCCTGGACCAGGTCGCCGACCGGGCTGAGGAGGCGTGGAAGGCCGGGGCCACCGAGGTGTGCATGCAAGGGGGAATCCATCCGGACCTGCCCGGCACCGCCTACTTCGACATCGCCGCCGCCGTGCGCGAGCGCGTTCCGGACATGCACGTCCACGCCTTCAGTCCGATGGAGGTGGTCAACGGGGCGGCCCGCACCAACCTGCCGGTGCGCGAGTGGCTGACGCGGGCCCGCGACTCCGGGCTCGGCTCCATCCCGGGGACCGCCGCGGAGATCCTCGACGACGAGGTCCGGTGGATCCTCACCAAGGGCAAACTGCCCACCAGAGAGTGGATCGACGTCGTCACCAACGCCCACGACCTGGGCATCCCGACCACGTCCACGATGATGTACGGGCACGTGGACTCACCGCACCACTGGGTGTCGCACATCAAGCTGCTGCGCTCGCTACAGGAGCGTTCGATGGAGCGCAACGGCAGGCGTGGGTTCACCGAGTTCGTGCTGCTGCCTTTCGTGCACACCAACTCGCCGATCTACCTCGCCGGGCTGGCCCGCACAGGGCCCACCGTCCGCGAGAACCGCGCGGTGCACGCCCTGGCCCGCCTGCTGCTGCACGGACACATCGACAACATCCAGGGCTCCTGGGTCAAGCTCAACGAGGACACCTTCCGACAGCTCCTCGACGGCGGGGTCAACGACGTGGGCGGCACCCTCATGGAGGAGACCATCAGCCGCATGGCCGGCTCCGGGCAGGGGTCGTTCAAGACGATCAGCGACATCAAGGCACTCGTCGGGCCCACGGGCCGCCCCCTGCGCCAGCGGACCACCACGTACGGCCCGGTTCCCGAGGAGCGCCAGCGAGTGGCCGAGGCCAGCGACGGCGTCGCCCCCAGCGTGCTGCGCCCCAACCTTCCCTTGGCCTGAATCGAACGGAGTGTGCGCCACAGGCGAGGGGCGGGACGCCGGGGGATGGCGTCCCGCCCCTCTTCTTGGGCGGCCCGTCGGGGATGGGAGGTGCGACGGGCCGCTTGCCGCGGGTCGGGAGTGGCCCCGCGGAAGTGGGGTCAGTCGAGTGCCGCGGAGATCGTGTCGGCGAACTCGTAGTCGTTGGTGGCGTCCCAGTTGATCGACCAGGTCATCACGCCGCCGATCGGGCCGTACGGGCTCTCGGGGGAGAAGGAGCCGCAGTTGTCGCCGGTCTCCAGGCAGTCGAGGGCGTCGACGATGCCGCTCGGTTCCAGGTAGCCGCCGCCCGCGGCGGAGGGGACGGCCGGGAGGCCGAGGCCGACCTGCTCCGGTTCCAGGTCCATCTCCAGCTGGATGCATGCGAGGGCCGCGACGAAGTCGCTCGTGCCCTGTTCGTAGACGTTGCCGTCACACCCCGCCATGGAACCGGAGTTGTAGTACTGCATGTTCACGATGGTGAGGATGTCGGAGATGTTGTCGGCCAGCTGGTAGTAGTCCTCGTCGGGGGTCTGGAAGTCGATGGTCTGCGGGGCCATCGCGATGATCAGGTCCGAACCGGCTTGGTCGCTCAGATCGCGCAGCGCGTCGGTCATGTGCTCGGCGTCGATGCCGTGTTCCAGGTCGATGTCGACACCGTCGAACCCGTAGTCCTGCATGAGCTCGTAGGTGGTGTCGGCGAAGTTGTGGGCCTCGGTGGGATTGGTGACGTCCACGTGCCCGATCTCGCCGCCGACCGAGATGATCACCTTGCGGCCCTCGTCCTGGATGGCGGCGATGTCGTCCCGGAACTCCTCGTCGGTGTACCCGTCGAGCTCGTCGCTGGCCAGGTCGAAGGTGATGCCGCCCTCGAGTTCAGGGTGGTTGTCGGCGAAGGCGACGGCCACCAGGTTGTACTCGCTGGGGATGTCGGAGAGCGGCATCACCGTGGAGTCGTTGTCGAAGTTGTGCCAGTAGCCGGTGAGCCACTGGCCGTCCTGCTGGACTTCGACGGCGTCGGACACGGTTTCGGCCTGCGTGGGTTCGGTGTTGGGGGAGCCGCAGGCGGAGACCAGCATGGTCGCCGCCGCAGCGAGGCCGCCGGTCATGGCGAGCCTGGTGTTCCGGATGCTGAGCATCTGAGTGCTCCTTTCGCCGAGCGGGGTGACGAAGGGTGGTGCTCTGTGAGCCGGTAATTGTTAGGAGACCTTAGAGTTGCCGGGGTGGCGCGTCAACGGGAATGGTAAGGAAAGTTTGTAGTTTTATTCGGCACCCGGTTCCACTCATGCCCCACGGGCACCAGGCGGGTACCGGCCCGCAGCCTGCGGCCGCCTCCGGCACCGTTGTCTTAGGGTGCGCCGCTCCTGGGGTTCGGGATCAGGGCTGGACCTCGGGATCAGGGCCGGGCCTCGGGGCCAGGGCCGGGTCTCGGGATGGCGTTCGCGGTTGCGGTCACCTGCAAGCGGTGCCAACTGCAAGCGGTGCCAACTGCAAGCGGTGCCAACTGCAAGCGGTGCCAACGCTTCAACGCCAGCGGCTGATCGTGCGTCTTCATGGTGTCGGGGGGTGGGTGGTGGGTGTTTCAGGATTGGGGGATGTCTTTGTGGCTGCCCCCTCTTCAAGCCTGACCTGTTCTGTTGAGTGGGTTTTCCCTATCGGCTGGGGTTTTCTTTCGGGTTGGGGTTCCCTCCTTTCCCGCCGCGTGATTGTGGCCGTCTCCGCTGCGCGCGTCAAGGTCGTCGCCATCGAGCGCTTCGCGCGTCAACGGCGCTCCACCTTGACCCGCTCCGCTGCGACGGCGGGTTGGCGGCTATCGGGAAAGGGGGACGCGTGGTCGAGGCCCGTGGCGAATTCGGGCTTCGCCCGAAAAACGGATTCTGTCGGCCTGGCGGCCGATTCCTGCCCCTGCGCCGGAGCGTTGACGGGTCGGGTGTCGCGGCTGGTCACTCACCCCTGCGAACCCCGAACAGCGCGGCCTGCGGCCAGTGATCCACTCCGCCGGAGCCGACCGGTTGCGGGTGTCGCGGCTGGTCAAGGTGCGCGGCGAACCCCTCCCGCTGGGCCTTTTTCCGATGATCTTGCTACCAGTAGCAATTTCGGCGCCGAGATTGACTCTGGTAGCAAGATCATTCCCATAGGGGCACACATTTGTCCGCTTTGTCCAGGAATGCGGCCAAGGGAGGCTGGGTCCCTTTCCTGGAAGGCTTCTTTCCGGGGAATGGGAAAGGCGGGTCGGGGTGGCCTGGTAAGGGTGTTGTCACCTCCGGGATAGGTCCTTTCTATGCCTTTCTTGATATCCTGGTGGTATGACTTCTTCTTTCGGGCAGTGCGGGAACACGGCGGGAAACACCCCCGCCGTGGCCGCCATGGGTGCTGCCCGGGGAAAGATCGCCTCGGAAATGGCGGAAGTGCCCCCGACGGGTGCGGCCGGCCAGGTCCTGGATGTGATTTCTCAGGTGTTCGAGGACTTCGACCGGGCCCAGCTTGCGATGCTGCTCCGGTTGGCGCAGCTGGAGGCGGCCGGGACCCTGTTGGAGGCGGGTGGGCAGAGGTCGGTGCAGAACTGGCTGATCCACTCGGTGGGGATGGCCCCCGTTGAGGCCAACGGGCGCGCCGAGCTGGCGC
>NZ_BAAGZJ010000056.1:0-49094 GCF_054778635.1 Nocardiopsis nanhaiensis | reverse complement strand
TCTCCGCTGCGCGCCTCAAGGTCGTCGCCATCGAGCGCTTCGCGCGTCAACGGCGCTCCACCTTGACCCGCTCCGCTACGACGGCGGGTTGGCGGCTATCGGGAAAGGGGGAAGGGTGGTCGAGGTCTGAGCGGGAAAATCTCGGGCTCCGCCCGATAACTGCGTCGGCCTGGCGGCCGATGCCTGCCCCTGCGCCGGAGCGTTGACGCCTGGCGGTGTCGCGGCCGGTCAATCACCCATGCGAACCCCGAACAGCGCGGCCTTCGGCCGGGTGGGTCCCTGCGCCGGAGTCGACCGGTTGCGGGTGTCGCGGCCGGTCAATGTTCGCGGCGAAAACCCCGATGATCTTGCTCCTGTCTCCACCCTCGGCCGTCGAGAATGGCGACAGGAGCAAGATCATTCCCATGCTGGAACACATTTGTCCGCTTTGTCTAAGAATGCACACGAGGGATGGGGGCTCCTTTTCTGGTGGCTTCTTTCCGGGGAATGGGAAAGGCGGGTCTGGGTGGCCTGGTAAGGGTGTTATCACCTCCGGGATGGGTCCTTTCTGTTCCTTTTTTGATATCCTGGTGGTATGACTTCTTCTTTCGGGCAGTGCGGGAATGCGGCGGGAAACACCCCCGCCGTGGCCGCCATGGGTGCTGCCCGGGGAAAGATCACCGTGGAGATGGCGGAGGTGCCCCCGACCGGTGCGGCTGGCCAGGTCCTGGATGTGATTTCTCAGGTGTTCGAGGACTTCGACCGGGCCCAGCTTGCGATGCTGCTGCGTCTGGCGCAGCTGGAGGCGGCCGGGACCCTGTTGGAGGCGGGTGGGCAGCGGTCGGTGCAGAACTGGCTGATCCACTCGGTGGGGATGGCCCCCGTTGAGGCCAACGGGCGCGCCGAGCTGGCCCGCAGGCTCTTTGCCCAGGAGTTGCCCGCCACCCGCGAAGGCCTGGACTCCGGGTTGTTGTCGATCGGGGAGGCGGTGGCGGTGTGCAAGGCCGCTGATAAGGCGGTGGGGGCGCGCAACACTGGCCGCTACCCGGATGCTGGCCTCTTCCGGCGGATGGTGGAGGCCGGGATTTTGGCTTCCAAGGCCAGGGAGCCGGCGATGTCGAGCTCCGACATCGCCCGGCTGGGTAGGGAGCTGCTGGCCCAGTACAACCCGGCGGTGGTGGAGGAGCAGTACCAGGCCGCCTTCGACGCCCGTGGTGCGCGTTTGGTGCGGACCTTTGATGGCACTCACCTGTTCGAGGCCTGGGGTCCGGGTGAGCACGCCGAGGAGCTTAGGTGTGTGCTTAAGGCCCACGAGTCGGAGTATGACCCCGAGAGGCTGCACGTGTCGTCCTCGGAGCGGATGTATGACGCGTTCATGAACCTGGTCCGGTCCGCGACCAACCCCACCGGCCCCACCGACTCCAGCGAGGGCGCTGAGGGTGCCCGGGGCGGGGACGGCAAGCGCGGCAAGGGCGGTCAGGGTCGCAAGCGTGCTGCGGTGGCGATGATCAACATCATGGTGCCCCTGCCCACCTTCCTCGGCCTCCAGAACCAGACCGAGGGTGCGGGTCCGGCGGTGACGCAGGATGGGCAGGTGGTCTCCATGGCCGCGATCCGTGCCCTGGCCCCCAACAGTGTGCTGCGCCGGATGATCACCTCCCCCAAGGGTGACCGGGTGCTGGACGTGGGCCGTACCCAGCGCGATGCCACGGGTGCTCTGCGGGATGCGGGGATGTTCGGTCACACCACCTGTGCCTGGTACCAGGGCTGCAACTTCCCGGCCAGTGGGTCGGAGGCCGACCACAAGCAGAGCTTCTCGGCCGGTGGGTCCACCAGTGCGGACAACATTCAGCCGCTGTGCTCGGACCACAACCGGCTCAAGTACCGGAGGGAGACCAACCCGGAGGCCTCCATCTGGCAGGGTCGTCCCTCCCACCGCAACCGCAGCAACAAGGGGGAGGACCCGGGCGGGGACCCGGAGCCAGCCCAACCCCCTTCCTGGAGTCACGGTCACCCTCGTTTTTGACTCCAACTGGGGGGTTCACCACACACCGGTACCACTCGAGACCGCTCCGGTGTTTCGCGCTGCCCACAGTGACCGGCCGCGACACCCTCAACCGGTGTGCTCCGGCGCAGGGGCCCACCCGGCCGCAGGCCGCGCTGTTCGGGGTTCGAGGTTCGGCTTTCGCAGCTCAGATTGACCGGCCGTGACACCGCCAGGCGTCAACGCTCCGGCGCAGGGGCAGGCATCGGCCCCCAGGCCGAGGGGTCGGGCGAAGCCCGAGGGGTTCGGCCGAAGGCCGTGTTGGTCCCGCTCGGACCTCGACCACGCGTCCCCCTTTCCCGATAGCCGCCAACCCGCCGTCGCAGCGGAGCGGGTCAAGGTGGAGCGCCTGCGATAGCGCGCCAGCGCTTCGACGGCGACGACCTTGAGGCGCGCAGCGGAGACGGCCACAATCGGGCGGCGGGAAAGGAGGGAACCCCAGCCAACAGAGGCCACTCAAATCCCACCGTGGCATCCCAGTCATCCGCTGTTCCTTTCGGCCAGGAATCCACTGTTGACCTCAACTAGAGTTGAGGTTCTACGGTGAAGTCAACCCCTCCGGACCAGCACAGGAACGAAGAGTAAGAACCGATAGTGAGTGCATGAGATAAACATGGAGACAGATCCGTAGAACTCATCTCACACCGGCCGCCACGCCGGAAAGAATCACCAAAATCTCACCCCGACATCGAAAACTCCCCACCGGCACAAACACGCCTGCACCACTGAGATCGAAAGCATTCTCATTGAACCGTCCAAGACCAGGATGAAATTCGCACGGTAACCCGCCGGGAACCCACCAGGAACCCGCGGCATATTCGATCACAGCGCGCAAGAACCACGGTCGCGATAGATACAACCAGGCAAGGAGAAGGCATGCTGCTGACCCACGTCACTGTCGGGACAACCGATATGGACGCACTGGAGCGTTTCCACCGAGACACACTGCTGCTACCGGTGGACCGGATCAGCAACACCACCGTCGAAGTGCAGGTCGGTACCGGCACCGTGCGCTACGAACAGCGGCCCCAGTTCGCGGGCGCCCATCACCTGGCCTTCTCGATCGCCCCTGAGGACTTCGATCAGGCCCACGCATTCCTGGCCGACCGGGTGGATATATCACCTTCCAACGGCTCAAGCGTGGTCTACTCCGCGTCGTTGGACAGCCGCTCGGTCTATTTCAACGCTCCTGAAGGGCTGATCCTGGAGTACATCGCCCATGAAAGCCACCGCGGACACGGAGGCATCGGGGGGCCACCAGCACCCTTGGGCATAGCAGAGGTCGGTATCGGGGTCGCCGATGTCGCAGCCGCTGTCGGTGAACTCAATAGCCGGGGACTTGCTTCCTTCGCGCCCCCGGAAAAGGCCTTCGCCACTGTCGGGACTATCGATAACCGCCTTGTCATCGTTGACCGAGACCGTTTTTGGTTCCCCGAGATGCGTAATCACCCGGCCACCGATACTTCGACCATCTCCATTAAATCTGAAGGGGCGGTTACCGGAAGAATGAGCCTGGACCGTGCGGAGCTCATCATTACCTGATCGGGCAGCAGGCGAGGTAGTCCATTCACCGGTCACCAAAGCGTTGGTCGAGGAGGAACTTGAACTACAGGAAGACCTCGCCGCTCAGGTAGAGGACGAGGGGCCGTGGGGCCACAGCTACGGGCTGGCTCTTCAGGAGCGGGCCCTCAACGCCCTGTTGTTCGTGCCGGTCGGGATCGCGGCATTCTTCGCTTTCAGCTCTTGGTCCGCCCGGATCTTCTTCGGTCCGGTTCTGTCGCTGACCGTCGAAACCACCCAGTGGGCGTTGGCCGCGGACAGGATGGCGGACACCGGGGACTTGCTCGTCAACAGCGCGGGGTCATGGGTCGGCACTCTGCTCGCCTTGGTCGCCGTCGCCATGACGAGCCGATGGGGACGCCGAGAACCGGTATCCCCAAGCGTCAGCGACGACCACCGACCCCGGCATCCGGACCGCAGCTGAATCCATCGCCACCGTTCACTAGGCTCTCGCGGCCCCTTCGGCTCAGAATCACGACGCAACGGCGGTCGGCAATCACCCTGGAAAGTCCGAGAGCTGGCTGCCGACCCGCTCCACCGTCTCCTCCGGGCCCAGGTCGCCCGTCGAACCCCCGGTCGGTGCCTCGCGCTCCTCGGGGAGCTCCGCCAAGCGCTGGCGCGCGAGCCTCAGGCTGCGCTCGTGGTCGCGGACCAGGGCCACACCGATCCCGCCGAACAGCACCCCCGCGACCCCCAGCACCACCGTGAGCAGCGCCAGGTCGTCCCAGTAGAGGACCCCGAAGACGACCGCCAGGACCGCCAGCAGCCCGGCGACCCCGTAGGCCGTCCACGCCAGCAGCTTGGGGTCGCGCTGCTCCAACTGCTCCAGCTTCTTGCTGAGCCGCTCGCGTTCGGCCTCCACCTGCTCGGTCTCCGGCTGGTCGTCCACGTACCGGTCGAGTTCGGCCAACCGCACGGCGAGCTCCCGGAAGTCGCCCGCGTAGGCGCGGACGGCGACCGCGGCCGGCCAGGGCTCCCCGGCGTCCAGGACGACCCTGCGCACCTGCTCCCGCACCCGGTCCTCTGCGACCCCTTCGGCCGCCCAGTCGGCGCGCTCCGCCGCCGCTTCCGTGTCGGTCCGCTCCCCCGCCCCTGCCAGGGCATGGGTGGCGAGGGTGTGCACCATGTCCCCCTTGGTGTCCGGAGAGATCTCGCTGGGCACGATGCCGAGGTCCCGGCCGATCTGCCCCAGCCATGCCTCGCACTTGCGCAGGTACTCGAACATCACCGCGGTCTGGCGGGCGACCCGCATGTAGTGTCCGCAGCCCTGCCCCGGGCGGCAGTCGTGGTCGCTCTGGACGCAGTCGTGTCGGCTGAACGGCTCCAGCAGATTCCGCTTGGTCACCAGGTGGACGAGCCGCTGGTGCTCCTTGCCCCGGTACGGCCAGGCCCGCCCGGCGCGGGTACCGAAGAGCGCACCCCACGACAGGTCGAGGTCGCGGAAGAGCGGCGGGAGCTCCGGCCGGAGTTCCGCGATGAGCTGGGCCGCCTGCACGTCCGCGCCGCCCCAGTCCTCGGGCAGCTGCTCCACGATCCGCCGCGCCTGCTCCTCTTCCTCCGGCAGCCAGCGCAGCAGGTCCTGGCGCAGGGGCGCGTTCCGCAGGAGGGCGTGCGCCTTCTCCCAGTCGCGCTGGATCCCCTTGGCGAGCGCGTTGGCATTGGAGTAGGACTCACCGCCGATCAGGAAGAGCTCGTCCCGGTCGGTCGGCGTGTGGGCGAACGTGGGCAGGCCGGACAGGTCGATGGGGCCGCTGCCCTGCCCGACCCGCACCCCCATCGCCAGCAGGTCCGTCTTGGCGTCGGCCCCGTCCGGCCACGTGCCGTAGGGACCGGCTCCCGTGCCGTCAGGGCCACCGGTACTCGCCGTAATAACGGTGCCGCCCAGGCCGTCCAACCCGTCCACGGTCCCGGAGTCGCCGGAGATCCCCTGACCGGCGATGCCCTGGCCGGAGATCCCCCGCACCGCTCCCTCATGACCCGGTTCCTCGACCCCGAGCAGCGAAGCCAGGAGCTGGTTCGCGCTCGGCCGCACCTCCGGGTCCTTGTACAGGCACCAGCGCACGATCGCCCCGAGGCTGTCGGGCAGCCCGCTCAGGTCCGGCTTCTCGAACAGAACCTTCCGCAGGGTCACCGCGAGGTTCTCCCCCGCGAAGGCGTCGCGGCCGGTACCGGCGAAGGCGATCACCGAGCCCCACGCGAACACGTCGATGGCGGGGCTGACCTGGGTGCCGAGGAACTGTTCGGGCGCCATGTACTTGGGGGTGCCGAGCAGCGCGCTCGCGGACGCGGGGCTGTTCTCCAGGGCGCGGGCGATCCCGAAGTCGATCACCCGGATGCCGTCGGGGGTGACCATGATGTTGGAGGGCGTGAAGTCGCGGTGCACCACTCCCGAGGCGTGGATGGCGGTGAGCGCCGTCGCCGTGGAGACCGCGGTCCGGTAGAGGTCGCCCTCGGACCGGGGTCCGCCGTCGGGCCCGGGATCCTGCACGGTCTGCCGCAGGGTCGGGCCCTCGACGTACTCGGTCACCACCCAGGGCGGGCTGCCTTCGGGGTCGGCGTCGAGGACCCGTGCGATGCAGAACTCGGAGACCTTCATGCTGTTCTCGACCTCGGCCCGGAACCGCGCCCGGAACTGGGGGCTGTCGGCGTAGTGGTGGTGCAGCACCTTGACCGCGCCGAGCGCACCGTCGGCGCCGCGCCCCAGGTAGACCGTCCCGAACCCTCCCCTGCCGATGACTTCCAGGAGCTCGTATCCGCCGAGTTCGTCGCCGATCTTCACGTGTGACCTCTCCAAGCCGGGGGATGGGCGCGCCCCTCGCTCTCTCGGGCGGCCCCGCATGGTGTGATGCGTGCCAAAGGCACATTGTGCTACGGACTACCCGGTCCCATGGCTGAATCCCAACCCGTAATCCTGCCCGGAACCGGCCATTTCAGTCAGGCTGCTTCAATCAGGCTGCTTCAGTCAGATTGCGCGCCGCTCTCCGGTCCGGACATCCCCGCCCGGTTTCGCTCACCGGCAGTGCTCGGACGGGAACCCCGTGCTGACGGGAGGGGTCGGGTGCGGAGTCCGGGCGCGTCCAGGGGTGATGATTCGGTGTGCGACGGAGGGCGTGACCTCACTCCGCCGCACACCCCAGGGACCGGGTGTCTCCCCTCATGGACACCCCGACCCGGACCAGGGCACCTCACCGGATCGCCGGGGCCACGGAACCAGCAGAAAACGGGCCCTCCCCAGTGGCCCTTTTCTGCCCCGTCGTTCCGCTTCGGCTTTCCGGCCATTCCGGCACAGCTTATGCCGGATTTGTGCGGGCGCCGTAACGAATGGATCGCGGATGGAGGGGAACGAATGGAACCGTTCCCCGCGAACCACCTACTAGGGCGGCCCGTATAAAACTTAACACCAATCGGGGTGGAACAGAATCCCCCGCCTGGCCTGACTCGGCCATTGCCCCCGAGGAGCTAGGGGGCATTCAACGCGATCCTCGCCAACCACCGCGTTCTCCCCGCGGCACAGGGCTTACTCCACCCAGACACCAAAGATCGGATCATCCCTACTCACAGCACGGCCTGATCTTCCCTGAGCCTTTGCGCAAGAACCCGTCACCCCACCACCGGAGGAAAGTCCGTGCCACTGGCAACCCGCACTTCACGGAGCGCCCTAATCGTCCCAGGCGGCGATCTCGTCGGGCTCCGGGACCTCCAACTCAACCCCCTCGTCCACACTCACGAAGGTGTACTCCGTGTACGTGTACGGCTGGTCCCTATGGAAATCCCCCCACATAGCGGTCGTCGGGTTGCCCATGGGCCAAGGCCTCTGCCACTCGTCGTAGTTCGTCTGCGACAAGGCCCAGGAGAAGCTGAGCGGCACGCCCTCGGGTGTGGTCACGAGCGTGTACGCCGTGGTGACCTCTCCCTCCAGACCTTCGTGGGTGATCTCCCCGTCGATCCGCACAGCCGTATCGACGGGATCCGCCTCGGGATGCTCGAACTCTGCCTCGGGGGCCGGGATGGGCACGAAGTCCGACTCGTCCTCGTCGGTGTTCTGCCCGGCATCGAGTATCCCGAAGAAGACTTCGAAGATGTGTTCCGTGGCGTGCGCGTCAGGGTTCGTCCTGTCGCCCGGAGCGGCCCCAACCCAACCGCCGTCCGGAGTCTCGTAGACGAGTTCGCCGTCCACGGACATCGTGACCGTGCTGCCGCCCAACCAGTTCATGTGCGACGCCCGGTACGCCGGCTCGCCCGGTCCGGCCAGGACGTGAGCGTAGTCGAAGGTGTAGGGGGCGTCCGGGTCGGCCGGTGCTTCCTGCCGCGGCTCCGGGCTCTCCGTCCCGAAGGAGTACATGAGCAGTTCGTAGTCGTCGGCCTCCATGACGCTCTCCTGCGCGGCCTCCAGGAGTTCGGGTGCGGTCAGCGGGTCCGGTTCCTCCGGCTCCTCCTCGGGTTCGGCGGCGACTTGGACCTCTTCCTCGTCACCGCCCAACCGGTCCAGGGCGAGATACCCGCCCCCGGCCACCACGGCCACGCCCAGGCAGCCGCCCACGATCATGCTGGTCATCTTGGCCCCGGCTCCCGCGGCCCCCACGGCGCCGGTACCGCCCGTGGCCATCGAAGCACCGCCGGTGCCGCCCGTACCCGCACCGCTGCCCGCGACCGCGCCCGTACCGGAACCACCGGCACCCGAACCCGCGAGACCCTCGGCCACCCGTGCCGCCCCGGTCCCGCCGAGGTCCGCACCGGACCCGCCGGGGTCGTGCACCGGGGCGGAGCCGGAGGCCGCGACGGCCGCCGCCGCACCCAGCCACCGCGAGGGCCGGTCCCAGCCGATGTCGATGCTCGGCCAGCGCTCCCCGAGCAGTTCCCGCAGTTCTCGCTGTCTGCCCGGTTCCCCAGGCTCCTCCCCCAGGGCCCGAACGCAGTCCTCGTAGGCGCTGACCGCCTCCGGCCGGTCTGCGGCACGCGTTGCCAGTGACCGCCGGACGAGGCCGCGAATCTCCTCCGGGATCGCGGACAGGTCGGCGGCAACCCCTTGCACCCGTCGCATGAGCTCGATCTCGCGCTTGAACCGGGTGTTGGCTCTGCTCTCCGAGCCGCCGGAGCCTGCGCTCTGGCTCTGGTCGCCGGGCGCCGGGTGGGCGACCTTCACCGCCACCCGCCCCAGTTCGGCGGAGACCCCCGCGTACACGGTGCCCATGCCGCCGCTGCCCAGTCGGCCGATGAGCGTGTAGTCACCGATCCGTCCGGGATCGCCGTTCTGGAGCGGGTGGACGTGCGGTGGGAGCTGTGCCGGGGAGGGGTAGCGGAGGTCGAAGCCATGGGGGATCGCTTTCGGCTGCCGGAGCACGCTGTTGCATCATCGTGCGCCGGGGTCGGCCATTTGGCCAGACCTCATCCCGAGAAATGAGACAACCGGTGATGTTCCGCTCCGGCCCGGTCGGCGGCAGCCAACGCCGCGAACGGGTTTGGGGCCGCCCACGGAATTTTGGCTACGCAGCTCAGCGGGTTTTCGCCGCCCCTTGACCCCCTCGCGGACCGTGGCCGCACCTGGCCAGCCAACCCGCGTTCCCCCGGGCCGCCGCCCGTCCGACAGCGGCCAAGCGGTCACCTAAGGGTCCAAACCACCAACAAAAGGTGGTCCAGATCCTTCGCTTCGAACAATCCTGCGGAGCTCATGACCCAGTACGAGTGCGTCTCCTCGCCGAACCAGACAATCAACTTCGGGAATTGGCGCTGAACGGCTGCGGACCGGTGGTGTTCTCGGGCATACTCAGAGCGTCGGCCACCGAGTCGGCGCAGGCTTTGGGCCCGAAGCCTGCGGCAACTGCGGTGTCCGCAGGATGTGCATGTCGTTCCATGCATTCGTCCGCTTTGGGGTGCCGTCGGGGGGTTCGCGCCACTTCCCCCCTCATCCCCGGACAGCGGTACAGAATGGTCCCGTGAAGCGATAGAGTACATCTGCAGGTCCCGCTTTCTCACGTTAGTCACACGAGGGTTGGTGGGGCGATCGGGAGTTGCGCTTCGATCGGAAATTCGGTTTACAATAGGGGGGATTTTCCGATGAAACCCACTCCCAGTCGGCCGGGCAGTGTTTAATTCGGGGGAATTCACGTTCTTTCCAGCACGTGAATACACTGCTCGACCATCCAGGGGCTTCCGAGTTCCTCCTGGCCTCTCCCTTCGCGCTGGCATGCTGGGGAGAGGTAGAGAAGAGGGGATCTGGGGGATCACGGGAGCCCCGCTTCTCAAAGGGGGGCGGACGGGCGGCGGCCTGCGGTAGGGGGCTGTGTCCGGGTCGTCGCCCGTCCTCTGGAGACCCCGGCCCGGTGTTACTCGCGCGAGTTGCACCGGGCCGGGGTTTTTTCTGTGCTCAGCCCCGGACGGTTTCCGCGACCGCCGGCGACCTGGCCCCCAGGTAGAACCAGACGTCCCGCGAGGCGTACCGGGCCCGCTCGCCCCACGCCTGGGAGTAGGCGTCGACGATCGCCAGCCCGCGGCCGGACTCCGCCTCCAGATCGAAGGCGCAGCCCGACACCTGGAGCGGCGCGGGGTCACGGTCGCCGTTGCCCCGGTCCCGGCAGATCAGCCGGAGCCCGTCCGCGTGCCGCTCGGTACGCAGGGAGTAGGTGGCCCCGGGCTGACTGGAGAGGCTGTGCCGGATCGCGTTGTTCGCGAGCTCGCTGCCCAGGAGGGTGAAGAGGTAGCGGAAGTCGGCGGGGTACTCGGCCGCACAGGTGTCCAGGTAGGCCCGGACCAGCGGCATCGCGTGCACGATCCCCGGGAAGTCGTACTTGCGCACCCGGTACTTGGGCCGCTCGGGCCGCCCGGAGAAGTAGTGCCGGTGGTGCGGTCGGATGAAGCTGATCAGCGGAACCGTGGCGTTCCCCAGGGGCGGGAACTGGACGTTCATGGACATAGCGAACACACTCCTTGGCATGACTGAGCGAAGGCACAGGTGAAAGGGGTGAAGCGAACGCCCGTTGGAAGATTCACGATTCACGCGACGCACGGAACGGGCAAGTCATAGCCTGACCAGCAGGAACCCTCGGTGACTCACTGCGTCCGGCTACATCTCCATAGTGAAGTTAACCGTTAAGATCGTCAAGCGGTTCTGGTTAACCGACATGATTTTTTCCGGAGTAGACTGATGGCCGTGCAGCAACACCCCCATAGCCCCACAATTCGCCGCCGCCGACTGTCCGCAGAACTGCGCCGCGCACGCGAAAAAGCCCAGCTCACCAGCCGTGGAGCCGCCAAGGAGCTGCGATGGTCATCGGCCAAGCTCAGCCTGATTGAGAATGCCGAGCTCCAGTCCGTGAAAACGGAAGATCTGGACAAAATGCTCGATCTATATCAAGTTGAAGATCAGGACAAACGCGAAGTCCTGCATCAACTTGCCCGCGATGCGAAAATCCGGGGCTGGTGGACCAAGTACAAGGACGTCTTCGAGAACGAGTCCCTCCCGGACTTCGAAGCCGAGGCATCCAACCTGAAAACTCACCAGACCCAGGTCATCCCTGGACTACTCCAGACACCCGACTACGCACTCGCCCTCTTCCAAGGCGGGAGGTTCACCGACCCGAACGAGGTTCAGCGCAGGGCAGATGCTCGCATGGGCCGCAGGGAAATCCTGACGAAGTTCGACCCTGTCTACTTGCGCGCCGTCATCGACGAGGCAGCCTTTCACCGCATGATCGGTGGCCCCGACGTAATGGTCCAGCAACTCAGATGCCTGCTGCACATGGCCCAGATGCCGCATATCGATGTACAAGTGCTCCCCTTCAACAAGGGAGCGCATGCAGGGATCACTGCCCCCTTCACCATCCTCGACTTCCCCAACCCCCTGGACCCCACCATCGTCTGTGTGGAGACCCTGATCGATGCCCTTTACCTTGAGGAACCTCACCAGGTCGAGCGGTACGGAGCTGTCTTCGGGGACGTTCAAGGATCGGCGATCAGCGCGGCAGAGTCCGCTGAGTACATCGCCGAACGGATCAAGATTCTGGAGAGCACCCAATGAGACAGATCGAGTTGAACTTCCGAAAGAGCAGCTACAGCGGTCAGGGCGTCGACTGCGTCGAGGTTGCCCCCATCCCCACTGACTTCCGCAAGAGCAGCTACAGCGGCCAAGACCAGAACTGCGTCGAGATCGGCTCCCTCCCCCAGGGGGCTGCGATCCGGGACTCGAAGCATCCCGACGCCGGGTTCCTGCCCTTCCCCTCCGCCGAGTGGTCGAGCTTCCTCGGTAGCGCGCGGGCCTGACCCTCCTCACGGGCCCCTTCCGCACCGCACACCCCACCCTCTCGCCCCCTCGCCAACCCCCACACAGAACTCACCGCGAAGCCCGACCCGGCACCGGGAACTAGGTCGGGTTGGGCTTCGTTGCGCTTGGTGTGAGTCGAGATATGACGCGGATCGGGCGCGGGAACCCTCTAATGCGGGTCCCGGCAGCTCAGCACGGTCTCCAGCAGCCCGGGGAACCGGCCTTCGAGCTCCTGGTCGCGGAGCGAGAGGTAGCAGCGCGTGCCCTCGGTGCGGTTCTGCACGACTCCGGCGTTGCGCAGGATCTTCAGGTGGTGGCTGAGGGTCGACTGCGCGATGGGCAGCTCGATGTCCTTCCACGCCCGCTCACCACCGAGTTCGGCGAGCATGCACACGATCCGGAGCCGGGTGGGTTCGGCGAGCGCGGACAGCACCGTGACCAGTTCCACTTCGGACAGGGCCGGATGCTCGTAACCCTTCGCCACCCCCTTGGGAACCACGTCCCGACCTCCACTTCCGCTGCCATGCAGCCGCTGCGAGCCCCCGCCCGGGGACTCACCCACTCCTCCACCGGCCACCGTCGTCCGCCGCGCCGAAGCGCCGACGCCCGGACGGGATTTGGTGTGCGTTCAGCGGCGAGTGTACCGTCAATGTTCGATGTTCGTCGATCATCGAATATTCGAGGTCAGTAGGGGTAACTGAGATGTCGGAAACAGCTGGAACACCCGCAGGCACCACCGGATCCGTGAAGCCCGCACCGGCGCTGTCGGTGCTGGACCACGCCAGCATCGTCGAGGGTTCCAACCCCGGCGAGGCCATCCGCGACGCCCGCGAGCTCGCCCAGAACCTGGAGCGCTGGGGCTACAACCGCTTCTGGCTCTCCGAGCACCACAACATGCGGGCGATCGCCAGCGCCGCCACCTCGGTCTCGCTCGGCTTCATCGCCGAGGGCACGTCCACCATCCGCGTCGGTTCGGGCGGCGTGATGCTGCCCAACCACTCCCCGCTGGTGATCGCCGAGCAGTTCGGCACCCTGGAGTCGCTCTTCCCGGGACGGATCGACCTGGGCCTGGGCCGCGCGCCCGGCACCGACCCGCGCACCATGCGGGCGCTGCGCCGCGACGCCAGCTCCTCCTCCACGTTCCCGCAGGACGTCCAGGAGCTCCAGGCCTTCTTCGAGCCCGCCGCACCCGGCCAGCCGGTCCGCGCCGTGCCCGGCGAGGGTCTGCGGGTCCCGCTGTGGATCCTCGGCTCCAGCCTGTTCGGCGCCCAGCTCGCCGCGCACCTGGGCCTGCCGTACGCCTTCGCCTCGCACTTCGCGCCGAACGCCCTCTACGATGCTCTTGCCGCATACCGGGAGGACTTCGCCCCGTCGGAGCAGGCGTCGAAGCCGTACGCGATGGCCGGGATCAACGTCTTCATCGCCGACACCGATGCCGAGGCGGAGAGCCTGTTCACCTCCATGCAGCAGGCGTTCCTCGGCACCCTGCGCAATTCGCGCGGCCTGCTCCAGCCGCCGATGGAGAAGGGTTCGCTCGACACCATGTGGCGCCCCGGGGAGAAGCAGCAGCTGGACATGATGCTGCGCTACTCCTTCGTGGGTTCGCCGGAAACGGTCAAGCCGAAGATCGACCAGTTCATCGCCGATACCGGGGTGGACGAGCTGATGATCTCGTCGATGATCTACGACAAGAAGGCCCGCATGTACTCCTACGAGGCGCTGGCCGAGCTGTACGACCTGGAGGCTCCGAAGGGGAGCTGATTCAGGCCGGGGCGGAACAGGCCTCGGAGAAAACCCTGGCCGGGGGTACTGGTCAAGGGTGGCGGTGCCGGTCCAGGCAGGGTCCGGCACCGTCTCCCCCGGTCACCGGGGCGCGGGGCGGGGTTGCCACAGACCCCGCCCCGCCTTCGTGCTCGTGCTTCGTGCCTGTGCTGTCTCCACCCGTGGCGGCGCGGGGTCACCCGGCGGTGTCGTGGGAGACCTTCTCCGCGCCGATCAGCGCGATGCGCTCGCGGCCCCACTCCCCCAGGCTCTCGAGCGCATTGTTCAGCGAGACGCCCTGCTCGGTGAGGGAGTACTCGACCCGGGGCGGCACCTCCCGGTAGACCTCGCGGTGGACGATGCCGTCCTCGGCCAGCTCGCGCAGGTGCTGGATCAGCATCTTCTCCGAAATGCCCGGAAGGCCGCGCCTGAGCTCACCGAAGCGGCGCGTCCCGCTGTTCTCCAGCTCCCACAGGATCAGTACCTTCCACTTTCCGCTGACCACGTCCATCGCGGCGTCGATCCCGCAGAAATACGGCCCGGTCCGGCTCACGGAAACCCTCCCTCACCTCGATACACACCTAAAGGTAAGTATTCCACAAATTAGTAGGTACTTGTGGAATGGTGAGCACCAGAACGAGTATCGGGAGCGTCTTCGACCACCACGCTCGCGCGGAAACCACACCCTTTTTCGCGCACAGGGGGAATCAGAACCATGACGCAGCACGCACCCGCCCCGGTCTCCGTTCTCGGGCTCGGCGCCATGGGCCGGGCCCTGGCCGACGCCTTCCTGCGTGCCGGGCACCCCACCACCGTCTGGAACCGCACGTCCGGCAAGGACACCGAACTCGTGGCCGCCGGCGCCCACGGGGCCTCTAGCGCCGGGGACGCCCTGGCAGCCGGGGGTCTCACCGTGCTCTGCCTGCTCGAGCACAACTCCGTCCACGACGTCCTCGACCCGATCGCCGACCAGCTCCGCGGGCACACGGTGGTCAATCTGACCAGCACCACGGCCGAGGAGGCGCGGGAACTGGCCGCCTGGGCCGGGAAGCAGGGGGTGCACTACCTGGACGGCGGCATCATGGCCACCCCGGACATGGTGGGCACGGCCCCGGCGAGCTTCCTGTACAGCGGGACGCAAGCCGTCTTCGACGACCACCGCACAGCCCTCGAGGTGCTGGGGACGTCCGAGTACCTGGGCGAGGACCCCGGCACCGCGTCGCAGTTGGACTTCGCGCTCCTGGCAGGGATGTACGTGATGTTCGCGGGCTTCCACCACGGAGCGGCCATGGCCCGGACCGCGGGGATCCCGGCTTCGGAGTTCGCCCAGCGGGCCAAGCCGTGGCTCACCGCGATGACGGCGGCCTTCGACTACCACGCCCAGTTCCTCGACAGCGGGGACTACACGACCGACGTACAGAGCCTGGACTTCAACCGCTCCGCGCTCGACGCCATCGCGCGCACCAGCCGCGAGTCCGGTGTCAGCGTGGACGTGGTGGCCCCGGTCAAGGCCCTGATCGACAGCCAGATCGTCGAGGGCCACGGGGCCGAGAGCTTCTCCCGCATCTTCGAGGGCATCAAGGCCGACTGAGTCGGCGGCGGGGGCCCGGGTTCGTCCCGTTCCGACACGGTTTCCAGATTCGCGCCAGCCACAGGAATCAAACCTCGCTCATGACTTTGCTGACCAGGCGGTCCAGGTCATCTTGCCCTGGAAAACGGGCAGGAGCCAGGTGAGCAAGTCGAATCAACGTTTCAACAGGAGGAAACGGTAGCATGCGCAGATCTGTAGCGTTCACTTGAGTATGCCCGCTGAAGGTACGGAACACCTGGTCAAGAATGGTTGAGTTCAACCACAGCACGAGTCCGAACGCCAGATTCGAGTCTATACCCTGCCCGCCGACATGAAGATAATTGGTCTTGTTGTCGAAAGCAGTAGGTACATCGCTGCTCCAGACCCCTGCTGCGACCCTGTGCTTTTCTTCCTTGGCGGAAAATCGCTTGATCAGCACATACGTTCCAGCCGGAACCGTGAGCTTGTCAGATACCGCTGCACCGGTGCGAAACCACTGTGGCTTACCCCTCACGGGCAGCTGGTGGTTCACCGTGCCCGCTCGAATATTCGCCGGGTAGATCATGGGAACAGCATCCGATGAAGGATATGGATCCAGAAACTCACGACAGCGAAAATCCACAACTTTTCCCGTTGACGCCGTGATGCCGAGATCGGACAAGGCACAGGAGGCCGCGGCCGGCACGACAACCTCACCGTCAGTGAACCTCACAAACGCGTACCGGTCTTCCGGGAGGACCACGGCCTCAAAGGGGACAGAACGCCGATTGATCTCATATCCGGAACCAAGAGTGTTGCACATGGTGACGGCAGAGCCCTGAGCCCCCTTGGTTACGGCAACAACGACATTCTCCTGCCGTACCCCCGAATCTGCAAATACACTAGAGCGATTCTCGAAAACCAACAGGCTGTCAAGGCTGACCTGTGCGAGCAGCCACTGGCGAAAGGACGTGAAGTAGACGCCGTTGGCCCAGGACCGGGGCACGATGACTACCGCTTGCCCGCCATCTGCCAGGGCTTTCACACTGTCGGCCCAGAACGCGGCATAGCGGTTCGGGGTATCCACGGACCGGCGAGCACTGCTCTTGCGTTCCTCGCTTTTCCGGGCGAGTTTGCCGTACGGCGGATTGGCAATCACCAGGTCGAACGGTCCGCGCATCCGGGAGTCGCTGGAGGTGAGGAAGTCTCCCTGAACCAGCTCCGTCTCCACTTGCCCGTACCGCTCACATTCAGCCAGGGACTCAGCCAGGTGCGGCGCCAGGTCCGGGTCTACCTCGACCGCGGTGACGTGGACTGGGAGTTCAGGCCGCTCAGTACGCAACCGGTGAACCACAGCAGCGGTGAGGGAACCCGTCCCCGCCCCCGGGTCGAGAACACGAACCGTCCCGCTCACAGCATCCAGACGCAGCATCCCGGTCAGGAGGTCACCCGTGACAGAGGGCGTGAAGTGCTGCCCGAAGGCTTCTTGAGTTGCGGGGTCGAGCCCTCTTTGGGCGATCTGGCGACGAGTCTCGATAGCGCCACGGATGTCCACCAGGTCAGGCTAGCGGCCAGCCTCTTGTGGATACGGCCTGACGTTGCTGCGCTGCTCAGGCCAGAGCCAACAGGGACCGCGTGAGCGCTTCAGCAGCGTCGTCCTCCCCGAGCAGCACCCCGTGCAGTTGCGCGTCGGCGGTGTGCACCAGCAAGGCGGCCGTGCGCTCCGGGTCCGAGCCGCCCCGCCCGCACCTGCGCAGGTGCGCGGTCAGCCCTTCCGCGACGGTCCGGTGCAGCTCCTGCAGTCGGCGCACACCCTCTGGGACGCGCGGTGCGTGGGCGTGCATCACCTCGTGCAGCACGGGCCGGTCCTGGTGCAGCACCACCACCTCTTCCGCGAACGCGCGCACCGTGTGCTCCCAGTCGGCCTGCGACTCCGCCAGCCTCGCGAACAGCGCGGTCAGCCTCGCTTCGGCGTCGTCCAGGTGCCGCTCCGCCAGGACGTACAGCAGTGCCCGCTTGTTCGGGAAGTACTGGTAGAGGGTGCCCACCGAATACCCGGCCCGTTCAGCGATCCGGTTCGTGGTCGCGTCCAGCCCTTCGGCCTCGAAAACCTGAGCAGCCGCCTCCAGGAGCACGTCGACGGTCTCCCTCGAGCGCTGCTGGTGGGGCAGTTTCCTGGGCGTATCGATGACGCGTCCAATGCGAGTTGTCAGGGCTGGCCACGGCACAGAGGATCGTGGCATGACCCATTCTTACACCGCCCATATGCCCGTGGCCCTGCGTCCGGATCCCCGGCCCCGGTGCGAGTCCACCTGGTGGCGCCGCGCAAACGAGCTCGTGCACGTGGAACGGGTGGGCGAACCCGACGCGCCGGTGCGTGCCGTGTTCCTCCACGGCGCGGGCGGCCACGCCGGACTCCTGCGGCCCTACGCCGAGCTCCTCGCCCAGCGCGGGGCGCAATGCGTGGTCCCCGACCTGCCCGGTTACGGGCGCACCATCGTGCGCCGCCGTGCGGCGGTGCGCTACCCCGACTGGGTCGCCGCCGCCACTGACCTGGTCCTCCGCGAACGCGAGTCCCACGACGGCACACTGCTTCTCGTCGGTGCCAGCGTGGGCGGAATGCTGGCCTACGACACCGCCACCCGTACCGGTGCCGCCGACGCCGTCGTGGCGACCTGTCTGCTGGACCCCCGTGATCCGGCGGCCCGTCGAGTCATCTCACACCACCCCCTACTGGGTGATCTCGCGCTTCCGCTGATCCGAGTGGTCGCCGGACCCCTCGCGGGGGTCTCCGTGCCGATGCGCTGGTTGACCAATATGCGGGCGATCAGCAACCGCCCCGAGCTAACCGAACTGGTGCTCCGCGACCGTCTGGGCGGTGGCAACAGTATGCCGCTGGGTTTCCTGCGCAGTTATCTGGAGTACACCCCGCCCGTGGCACCCGAGCAGGCGAACGTTCCGGTCGTCCTGGCCCACCCCGCCGAGGACCGGTGGACGCCCGTGGAGGTCAGCCTGCCGTTCTATGAGCGGTTGGCGGGTCCCAAACGGCTGGTGATGCTCGAAGGGGCGGGACACATCCCCGTGGAGGAGCCGGGTGTCGGCCAGCTGGCGGAAGCGGTCGCGAACGCGGTATCGCTCGAGGGGTAGCTCGAGAGGGAAGGGGTTCGGACGGTGGGGCCCGGGGCGACACCGTTGTTCCAGGGTGTTGGCCCAAGCTCCTACCGGTGCTCGCGCTGGCACCTATACGGATTCACCACGGGCCTGCACCATCTGGTCCGGTACTGCACGTACACGGCGCCACCTCAGGTGCCTCTTGGCTGCCTAAGCCGATCGCTGCAGCTTGCGGTGCAGAAAGTCGGTCTGGGCCGCCACGGCCTCTTTGAAGAGGCGGCTCTCCGGATACAGCAGCCCGAAGTGGCCGCCATCGGTGTCGACCCACTCCTTGGGTGCGACCAGCGAGTCGTACACCTGCCGGGTGACGGCCGGGTCCGCCTCATTGATCTCGTCGTCGGGCGCCACGATCAAGAGGACCGGGCAGGCTACCTGCGGAGCCGCCAGCCCGGCGTGGAACGGTGGTGCCTCGGCGGGGACGGCGAACGTGGCCTGGTTCTGCCAGCCTGTGCCGAACCGGCCGCCGAAGTCGACGAACCAGCGGTACGCCTGGATCGGCGGAAGGAAGGACGGGGACCGGGGGTCAGCCGACACCACCGGCAGCGGGCCGACCGCATCCCCGGGAGCCGCCAGCACGTCCCCTTCCAGGAGGCGCCGCTTGATCTCCAGGAACATCGCTCCGTCGGGATCGTCGGGCACAGCGCTCTCACCGAAGGCCGGGACCTGGGCGACCACGGCGCTGACCCGGTAGTCCGCGGCCGCCACCACCAGGGCGCCGCCAGCGCTCAGGCTGTCGCCCCACAGCGCGATCGAACCGGACGGCCCGAGGCTGCTGGCTTCGAGGTAGTCGATCGCGTCCCGGTAGCCGACTGCTTGGAGCCACGGATTGGCCTGCTGGCGCGGTTCCCCGTCGCTGGAGCCGAAGTTGCGGTGGTCGTAGAGGAGAACCGTGAACCCGGCCTCGCACAGCGCTTCGGCGTAGCGGTCGATGGCCATGGTGATCGTCGCCGTGAACCCGTGGCTCATGACCACCGCTGGCTGGTCATCGGATTCGTTGGCTCGGTAGAGCCGCCCCCGTAAGGTCGCTCCCTGCGACTCGAACGCCGCTGGCTGGTAGTCGATGGCCATGAGAATCACAGCTCCCGGGTCACTGATGAGGACGGGATGGGCCAGCGGGGTTTGGTACGGCCGACTCTGGGTCGGCCGGAGCTGCTCAAGGGGTGTGACCTGAGTCACATATCAGACGCTACCACTAGCGGGAGCGGCAGAGTCGGGGTTCGCGCACGCGTAGTCAGTACCCCGGAGGGCCGTAGCTTCGTTGGCCATCCCACTTGGACCCGTATACGGCCGCCGGGACGAAGGGAAGTAGAGCGGAACCGCGGTCAGCGCGGTGGGCGAGGGCCGATCCGGACTACCGCTGAACCACAGAATCCGCGGAACCACCAGTTCAGCGCCAGGAACTATCCGGGACCCATCTCGAAGGGCTTGTAGCTCATCGCTGCATCAGCCATCTCCTCTATGGTCCCCCCATCAGGATTGAGGCCATGATAATGGGGATAGAAAATAATATCGGACACATTAGGACAGGGAATACCAAAATACAACTGCTCGATTTTTTCATCCAGCAGTTCATCATCAATGCCTTGCGAACCATTGATGATGTTCCTTATTTCTTCAAACGCCAGAATCACTTGACGCCGGGACAGAGCTGCCATATTATTCCTCCTGAGTTAGCCATCTCTATCTTCCGGACTTTCCTGCCACAGCCCACACTGAAACCCGATCCCCTCCGGGAAAGCTGAACACAACACTGCGATCGACGTTTTCACCCTGCTGTACGGACGTGCACCTGCGGGGATCAACCAGCTCCGCTTCACCGATGAAGTGCCGCTCGTGCTGTTCCTGCTTCAGTTCACCGTCAGGCACAGGAAGATAGTTGCCAATATTGCCGCTTCGGCAGAAATCTGCGACGCCTTCTTCACTAGCCAGGGTGAAGGTGGCGACATATATCGGGAACGAGTCGACTTCACCTACAGAGAAGACCTCGACGGACTCGGCAGAGTCGGGAATCTCAGCGCCTGAGAGCTCCTCGAAGTCGCTCAACTCGGCCGGTTCGGTCGGTTCAGGCTCGGGTTCGGCAACGTCCCCGGAGCCGATACAGCCAGCCAGCAGAACGACCAACAGCGCGATCAGGGCAGGGGCGATGCTTCGCAGCATCAAAGGGATGGCACCCCCGCTTTTCCGGCGTCAGCTCCAAGCCGGTGGTACTGCTCGCTCATATAGACCCGAGGCTCCACGTCGTCGGTTCCAGCCCGCCAAAGCGTAGCGCCAGCTCTTGACGAATTCCACTGGGATTCCCGGACACCGGACCCCATCAGCCCTGGTCAGAAACCGAATCCTCCGGGCGACAAATCACTTGTCACCGCTCGCTACGTGGCGGCGTTCCCGCCTTGTGTACAGGTCCGGTGCTCTCCTGGGCGACGATCGTGTCGAGTTCTCGACGGGCGGGGCCGCTGGCCGGGATCCTGCGCCACCACCAGTCAGCGTGCCCGGCGACGTCGGGGTCGGCCAGGGCCAGGCGCCCGTCCCCGTCCTCGTCGGTGAGGGCGCGGAACCGCTCGTCCACGTCGGCGACCGCAGCGTCCACGCCAGCCGTGCGCTCCGTCCCGAGTTCGTCGAGCCCCCGTTCGACGAAGTCGCGCAGGAAGAGCGCGGCGATCACGTCGTGGATGCCCCAGGCGGTCTGGTCCGTGTCGGGGAGCGGAAGGTCAGCGGCGAGCTTTCGGACATGCAGGTACCAGGCGCCCAGCAGGCCCAGGAGTTCGAACTCGTGGCCGGTGGGGACGCGGACCGGGATCCGTTCGAGCCGGGTGAGCTCCTCCGGCGCGAAGAAGCGGAGGAACCACTCGCCGACCTCTGCTTCTGCTTCCATGACGCCCCTCCCGAGCAGACACCGCTGCGCGCCCCGCACGCAGGGCCCCCTTGAACTCTTCCACCAGCGGGCCGCGGGTGGAAGTCCCGGCCGCCAAGCTTCACCGCGCCGACACACACCGGCGGGGCTCCGGGGGCACGGGGTGCAGCGGTCAGGTGGAGGGGTTTGTGGGACTCCCGCCCCGGCAGCGGTACCGACCTTTCGCAGGGCCCGGGAGCGGGGCCGTGCTTCGGGTCCGCGCGTGGAACGGTACGCCCGATGCGGATCACGCATAGCCGATCTTGCACGAGCCGCATAGTGGTTCTTCGGCGGGTTAGAGACCGTCCGAAGCACAGGGCGAGGGGTGCCCGAAACAGGGCGACCACCCTTGCCCGAGCGGCAAAAGGGGTGTCTGTGTACCTTCTGACCCCTGCTCCGGAAGCCCGGGCGTGTCGGGCTTCCCGCTTCATGACACCTGGTCGTTCCGCCCAGGTGGAAGCCCCGGAACTTTCTCGGGAAACGGCCCCACAGCGGTGGTACCCGGTGTACAAATGACTGCGGAGGGGGACGCACGGACCCGAGGTGCTGGGAGGGGCCCCGAGTCCGCTCCTCGAGCGCCCTCGGCAGCCCGATCTCTTGCCGGGCCACAAGGGGGAGTGCCCGGTACTCCCATCGGGCTTCTCCGAGGGCCACCTGGTGCGGCCGACGACGTTCGGTCGGCCGCACCAGCTCCGTAGCGACGTGGGAGCGCGCTCAGCTGGGCTGCCAGCGCACGACATTCGCAGCGGGCGGTATTCCCGGCGGGCGGTGTTGTCCGTGGGCGGGGCTCAGCTACCGCCACCACCACCGCCGCCATCACCGCCCCCTCCTCCGCCGCCGTCGCCACCGGTACCGCCTCCGTCACCGCCGCTGGCTCCCCCGTCCACGTTGCACGCCCCCGCGAAGCGGCAGAGCGCGTCCCAACCGAACTCGGGGAGCTCTCCCCCCTCCCCAGAGCCGTCTCCGCCCGAGTCATGGCTAACCGGTTCACTGCCGTCCCGGCCGTCGCCTTCCCCGTACAGGATGACGGTCCGTGGGGTGGTGTCACTGGAAGCCTCCTGACCGAAGGCCCTCGGCGGCACCTGCCGTCCCATCACGCCCAGCCCTACAACCGCCGTATAGCGCAACGCCGTCTCCCGGTCCATCGCACGCCCCTCGGCCTCACGGATCTCGTACGCCTCCTCCGCCTCACGCGCTACGTCCTTGCCGACCCGCGTCAGGGTGGAGATGTTCTTACCGTCCTCCTCCGCGTAGTGGAACCAGGCGATCCCGCTCGTCACCGCGAGAACGATCCCCAGAAAGAGCACGAAGAGCGCCCACCCGCCGACCTCCGGGAGGACTTCGAGTGCGATACCGGCGACCGTGGTGAGAATGCCGAGGAAGGTCAGGCCCGCCGCGATCATCCCCGCGTCCTGACGGTCTGCCAGCGTCTCCGGTAGTTCCGGCGCCTGGGCGAGCAGACGGCGTTCGGCGAGTTGTTCCCGGACCCAGGCGATCCCCTTCGGAAAGGTCGCGGCCCGCACCAGCCCCAGGGCGGACAGCCCGGTCCGGCCCTTGAACGCCTGGACCAGTTCGCGCCGGATCGGGTCCTTCTCGCCCGTGGAGGGGGTCGAGGGCCCCACGAGGACGAAGGTGCCGCTCTCCGCTTCCCGCCGGATGCGTCCGGCGAGGAAGAGGTCCATGAGCGCGACCTCGCCCATCCGCGTGGAGCCACCGACCAGGTAGCCGAGTTCCAGTGGGGAGAGTTCGCCGGGGGTAGGCGGCTTCTCCGGCTTGGGAACCGCGGCGACCGCGGAGAGGACCCGCCGGTTCCCGGTCCGCACACTGACGAGCGGCCAGGAACCGATGGCTGCGCCCAGCAGTCCCCCGGCGACAGAGCTAACCAATGTGGTGACCAAGCGGCGGACCTTTCTGTGCGGCGCCCCGGCGGGAGAGACCCGGAGACCCTGGTTGGTGTCTTCGGTCAGGAGGGAGAGGACTGGGGCTGAGGGATCGGTGCGGGTTCGGGGTGGGGCCAGTGCGGGGAGTGGGGTCGGACTGGGTTCGTGGACATACGTCGGGGGTGGAATCCGAGCCGGGGGTGAACCCGGTTCCCGCTTGTGGCACTGGGGACTCGGTGCGGGTGGCTGACAGCACCTCGTGGTGGGTGAGACTGCCGCCGAGCGGAGGGGGTTCGGCAGTGGAGCGTTCTTCCTGGAGCAGGCAAGTAGGCGAAAGGCGGGTACAGCAGTCAACACCACAGCCCGTAAGACCACGGTGAGGGTGCGGCTTGCCCAGGCCAGGTCAAGGGCTTGCGGTCGCTGCTGAACGTACGGCTTCCCGGCAGGGGACAGAATCGTACGAGAACCGAACAATTCGACCCAATAGAACGGTGAAGCGGCGATGGCCTGGTCTTTTGACCCCACTCGTGACGTTCGACCGGGCTGCGTGCAATCATGGTGACTCGTCGAACACCGATCGTGACCCCGGACGGCGGAAATCGTGCGCGGATATGGCTGCGGCTACCTGCTTTCACCTGGGACTTCACCAGGGTCTCCAGAGAAGCAGCGGCGTGACCAGGCACAATACGAAACGCAAACCTGCATGGCCACATCCGGTCAGGACCCGGGCTAGCACACCGCTTCATATCCGATAGTGGAGTTTCGTGGGTTCACAGGACTCACGACGAGCACCAAGGGTGGGCCCGGACCCCAGGCTCACAGACAATCGACCACAGAGAAGTGGCGTGTAACCCCCCTTCCCCCAAGGAGCTACCCCGTGAACACCATGCACAAGTTGTGGGTGACCCTCAGCACCTGGACCGTCCCAAAAGCTGGTAGCGGCAAGGAGGCAGGCGCCGGACTCATCGAGTACACCGCCATCGTCGTGCTCGTAGCTGCGATCGCGTTCGGAATCTATAACCTCAATTTGGTCGGCAGCATAACTACAGCAATCTCGACCAACGTTGACCGAATTCTCGAAGGCCCCGAGTAGTAGAGGCCGACGTGATCACGTACTCCCTGTAACCGATGAGGCCAACCAGAGAAGCGGGAAGCTATTGATTTCAAGAAAGCAGCCTTCCCAGGCAAGAATAACCACTAGCCCTTCACTCTGGATGGCAGCGTTAGCAGGCGTCCTGCTAGTCATCTCCGGTTGCGTGGTTAGCGGAGATGAGCCCTCTACCGGCAACGGCGGCAACGCCGAAGCATCTCCAGGGGAAGAATCCCCCGCCGAGGAAGCACAGGACGATGCCGAAGCTATCGCAAGCTCCTTTACAACCACTACCAACCTCGGGGCAGACCTACAGATCGACATCAATTCACTGGATCGCCTTGACAGTGGAATGATGAAACTGGATATTTCCATAATCAACGATTCGGACGAATCTTTTCAGCTGGCCGATGCACTATCCCAAGACGGAGAGCTTGGAACCGCCAGCAGAATAAGTCTTATTGACGCCAGCAACCAGCAGCTCTACCTCAGTCAAAACAGAAGCGACGGAAGTTGCTTCTGTGAATCCATTGACGGCGATATCTCCCCCGGAGAATCCGCCGACTTGTGGGTCATATATCCGCAGCTGGAAGTTGATGGCGTTGAAGCGATGACCGTAACCACACCCATCACTTCACCCTTTTTCGATATACCTATTTCAGATTCATCTGATTCAATCGAAAGCGAAAACCTCGAAGAGCCAGACATTCGCGATCTCACGATGATTTCGGACAGCCTCGATGAGGATGACACTGGAAGGTCGGAGAGCGGCGATGAGGTCAGCATCATCCTCTCGTCAGATGTTCTCTTCGACACTGAAAGCGCTGACCTAAGAACCGAGTCGGAGGATATTCTGGAGCAGGTTGCCCAGGAAATCGATGACGCCACCTCCCCAACGGTGAGCATCGATGGCCACGCAGATAACACGGGCAATGACTCCATCAACATCCCCCTCTCCGAGGAGCGAGCCGAAGCGGTTGAATCGGTAATTTCTGATCTAGTTAACCGGGATGACGTATCCTTCGAGACAGAAGGCCACGGATCAGCGGATCCCATTGCCGACAACGACACCGAAGAAGGCAAACAGCGCAACAGGCGAGTCAGCGTTACATTCGAGATTTGAGTGCAGAGATGAAACCCTTCATTCGACTGATGAGCATTGCAGTGGCAGCCACCCTTCTTCCGGCAGCAACCGCCAGTGCATCAATTCCTCCACAGACAGAGAACTTAAATGCACTGGGAACCGCTTCCAGTACAGAATCCCACTCTGCTGGAATGATGGCAGAAGCCAATTCAGCAGAATTGAACACGGATGGAGATCTTCTATCTGTCACTTGGAGCATTGAGAACGGTGGCGACGAAGAGAAGTCGCTTGGATGGCTTTACGGAACTTCCTACATATACACGGACAGGTACTTCTACGGAGTCACCATAACCGACGAGGATGAATCCAGGAGATTTCATCCAGTAATGGACTCTGCCGATGACTGTCTCTGCTCGGGAAACCACGGAGTTGGCTTCAAGAGGATGATCAATCCGGGCGAAAAAGTTGCCTACTGGTCAATGTACTCAGTCCCCGAAAATGTGGATTCAATCAATGTTGAGATTCCCGGATTCGAGCCCATTGAGGACATCCCGATCTCCTAACGCCCCACACCCCCACCAACTCCCCCACTGACACTCCTGGCACCTCTGGAGGCGGCGTTGACCACCCCCCACCGCCCCGAGCTCGGGGATCCGAGACGGCCCTCGTCCGACCGGCCACCCAGCCGCTTGGGCGATCGCGACCGTCCTCCCCGGGTCACCAACCGGCGGGACAACGCCCTGCGCTGGTTCCGGCCCGCACGTCGAAGCGAGCGGGACCGCGGGGCCGGGTTCGTCGAGCTGGCAGCGGTCACCCTCCTGGTCGCGGCGATCATGGTGGCCGTCTACCGCCTGGAGCTGAGTAGTCAGTTCAACGAGGGGGTCCGGCAGATGGTGTGCCTGGTGCAGGGCCCCAGCTGTGGTGACGAGACCTGGGTCGACGCCGAACGCCCGGACGAGCCCGAAGAGTACGAGTGGGGCGGCAGCGGCGAATCCAATGTCGCCGACAATCAGAACATCGGGATGCAGCAGGCCGAGAACGAGTTCAACTGGAGCGGCCAGGAGTGGACCTGTCTGGACAACCTCTGGAGCCAGCAGTCCGCCTGGGACCACAATGTGACCGACCCGGACACCGGCGCGCGCGGAATCGTCGGCTTCAACCCCGCCCAGCACGGAGACATGCCCGACGGCTTCGAGGACAGCCCGGCAACGCAGATCGACTGGGGCCTGAACCACATCGACCAGAACTACGGCACCCCCTGCGCGGCCTGGTCGTACTGGCAGAGCACCGGCAGCTACTAGCGGTCGGCGCAGGGCGTCCGGGCAACTGAACCGGCCCGGTGAGCAACTGAACCGGCCCGGTGAGCAACGGAACCTCCCGGTCGCGGGGACGACTCGCCCCGCACCTCCGCTGAATCCACCCCCGGGACGATGCTGAAGGCGCATCGCTGTGCGCGGCGTGCGTGGCCGAAGAGTGGGATAATGCAGTCAGACCTCGGGGCGCGCCGCGCTCCGAGCCTTTTGGTTATGACACTTCTGTATACCGGCCTGGACCTGCCCCGGCCCGTTGTCGCCCGCATCGCGACCGCCGGAGACCACACCGCCCTGCGAAGCCTCTGGTTGCTGTTCCGGCACCACATGTCCGAGTTCAACGCCGCGCTTCCCGCACCGGACGGCACGTACCGCTCCGACTGGCTCGACTACGCGCTCAGCCCGGAGTGCCCGACGTGGCAGGCGTGGATCCTCACGGCGGGCGGACACCCCATCGGTTTCGCCGTCACCCGGGCGCTGGACCAGCCCGTGCGCGTCCTGAACGGCTTCTTCCTCGTCGCTCCCGCCCGCCGCGGCGGGCTCGGCACCCAGTTCGCCCGCGCCGTAGTGTCCGCGGCCCCCGGCGAGTGGGCGGTGGCCTACCAGGAAACGAACCGCGCCGCCGGCGCGCTCTGGGCCCGGGTGGCCGCCGAGTGCACCCCCGAGTGGCGCCGCGAACGGCGCCCGGTCCCCGGCCGCCCCGACCTGCCACCGGACACGTGGAACGTCTTCACCGTCGGCTGAGTGCTCACGCCGCCGGTCACTGTTCACCGCTGTCTTCTTGCCAGGCTTGCAGTTCCCTTTGGCTGGCGTGTGTGCTGGGGATCGGCGGCCGTGCTTCCCCTCCAGCCGCGACCTGTCCCTCGGATTTCCGGGCGATAAAATGCCTCCATTGCCAGCCCATCCTTGGGGCAGCCATGGACATCGGAATAGGTCTGCCGGTCGAGGTTCCCGGAGTAACCGGACCGACGCTGATCGACTGGATGGTCCGGGCCGATGAAGGCCCGTTCCGGACGATCGCGGTGACCGACGAGATCGTGTCCCACGATTACGACAGCCTGGCCACCCTGGCCGCCGCCGCGGCGGTGACGATACGGGTCCGCCTGATGTCGGTCGTGATCGCCGGGCCGACCCGCACCACCGCGACCCTGGCCAAGCGGGCGGCCACCATCGACGCCCTCTCCGGCGGACGCCTGTCCCTCGGGCTCGGCGTCGGCGAAATGGTCGACGACTTCGCCGCGGTCGGCGCCGAGATGCGCGCGGTCGGGGCAAGTGCTTCGACGAACAGCTGGCCCGGCTCAAACGCATCTGGGCCGGTGAGCCGACGGGGCAGGTCGGTCGGCCCATCGGCCCGCCGCCGGTACGGAGCGGCGGGCCCGAGCTGCTGCTCGGTGGCTTCGCGCCAGCGGCGCTGGCCCGGGTCGGGCGGTTCGCCGACGGCTATGCGGGCGCCATCCTGTCGGAGGAGATGCTCACTGACGAGCCGCACCGGCTGGTCGAGCAGTCCTGGCGCGAGCACCGGCGCCCGGGGCGGCCGCGGCTGGTCCAGAGCGTCTACTTCGCCCTCGGAGAGCAGTCGGATGATGCGATCGACGCCTACCTGGCCAGCTCCTACGCCGGCGCCCCGGACTACGACCTCCAAGAGATGCGCAAGGCGATCCCGCGCACCGGATCCGAGGTCCGGCGCATGAGGCGCATGATCGGGCGGGTCGAGTCGATCGGCGCCGACGAGCTCATCCTCCACCCGGTCTCCCAGCACATCGACCAGCTGACCCGGCTCGAGCAGGTCGTTGGTTGAGTCCATCCGGTCCGGGGCCCGTCGGCTACGCCCCCGCCGTTGGCACCGCCGTACAGAAAGACGCGTGGGCACAGGCTCCTGCCCACGCGCTGTGTGCTGGCCATGGGCCGCGCGCCAGCCCGGCCGTGTTGTGGTCCGGCTGCTGTGCAGCAGCGTACTGGGAGGGCCGCTGATTGGACCCTCTGCGAGAACGCCCAAGGGTTCTTCTTGCGGTAGCGAACGCCCTGGCGGAGCGGCCGGGCGGGGATGGGCTTACCGCACCCGACCTGGGTTACTTACCTGCCTAGCCATGAAATAAGCAGCCTGTGGGCGCCCCTACCCGCACCTAGCGCCCACCACGCATCCACGGGGCTCGCGCACTGGCGCGGACTCACCGCCGCGGCGGTGGCGCCTCCCCCGTGTCCGCCAGGTGGCGGGCGAGATCACCGAGCTTGGTGTTGAGCCGGTTGGAGGCGTCCCGCAACTTGTCGAAGGCCTGATCGGGCGTGAGCCTCTGGCGCTCCATCAGGATGCCTTTCGCCTGGCCGATCACGTCGCGGCTCTCCATGGCCCGCTCCAGGTGGGCCTCGCGCAGGCTGGCCTTCGACAGGGCCGTGGTCGAAGCCAGCGCGACACTGGCGTGCGCGGCCAGGAGCATTCCGATGTCACGCGCACTGTCCGCGAAGGCGTCCGGGTGGTTCGCGTAGAAGTTCAGTGTCGCCAACCGGGGCAGGGACGCGCTCGGGTCGGGGAACATGCCCAACGACAGCACCGACCGGCCCCCGGCCGCCGCCGCGGCGGGGGCGAAAGTCGGCCAGGGGGTGTCAGCCGCCAGGTCCGCACAGGCCGCATACGCCTCCCCCGAGGTTTCCGTGGCGTCCAGGCTGGGCCCCTGTCCGTGCTCGTACTGGAGCTGGTCGAGCTGGAGAGCCAAGTCCCCGTGGTGGGCGGGGGTGCTGTGCTCTCCCTTGCGCCGCACCGTCACGCTGACCGCGTCGGTCCCAGGGACCACCTGCGCCCCGGCCACGACCAGATGGTCGAGCACCTCACCGACCGAACCGGCCACGAACAGGGTGGTGGCCAGCTCGGCGAACAGCGCAGCCAGCGGGTAGTCGGACGTTGCGCCGTGCTCGCGCAGGCGCTGCATCTCCTCGTCGCGCACGGCGGCGGCCTGTGCGCGTTCAGCTTCCCGCGCGGTGCGCAGGTGGGCGCGATCCTCCCGTTCCTTCCGCCGCTCCGCGGCCCCGGCCTCGTCGATCAGGTTGTGGTCGAGCAGGCACTGGTCCGCCTCGGCCTCCCGGTCGTCAGCGGTAGCCTCCCGCACGTCGGCGATGGCTTCACGCGCGTCGAGGCTCTCCTCGCGGGCGTGCACCGAGAACTCGCGCCGCTCACTCGCCCAGGCCCGTGACTCAATGGGCTGTGCTTCCACCATCGGCTCAGCTACTCCAGCCTCTACTGTCCAACGAAGGTCTCCCCCCGTTTTCACAGGAAACTGCCCCGGGGGTCCGTCCACCCACAGTATCCTCAGCCCGTCGCGCAGGGCTCTCCAGGCCGGGAGGCCCTCGCCGCTCACCGGTGCTGAGACCGGGACAGACCGTTGATCAGCGAGTGGACCGCGCATATCCCTGCCACTGAGCGTTCATGCTCGCGCGGCACATAGTCACCGCCCTGCTTCCGTCGAACCCCGCATAACGAAAGACCTGCATTCGGGTGAAATCTGAGCACGGGGAAGCTTTCCGCTGCCACCGCGGCTCCGCTGGCGAACGGGCGTTCTCGCAGGTCCATTCCCTCTATGCACGGAACTGCCCGGGAAGGCCGGGAACCTCCGGGCCCGTTCCCTTCCTACACAGAGCGGCGTCGGGATGGTAAAAATTTAACGCATAGTGCTCCCCCCACTATCCCCCGCTCGGAGGCTTGCCCATGACTCGCCGGTGGTCGATCCGCTCCCGAACAACAGCCACCGCGGCCGCAGGTTCCGCGCTGGTCCTCACGCTCACCCTCACCCCGATCGCCAGTGCCAACCCCGCCGACAACGAAGATCCGCGCGAGCACACCGCGTTCAGTGAACCCGTCGAGATCCCCGTACCCGGCTCGGTCGCCCAGGCGGACGACCCCGATCCGCGGCTGGAGACCTACAGCTCCGAACGCCCGGTCGCCCCCGGCGTCACGCTGGACTCGGTCGAGGCCTACGGCCCGGACGGCTACTCCGGGGACCCCACGTGGTTGCAGGCCGACCTGCTGACCACCGACCTCACCGGCGGCGTCAGCGTCGACTACCTCTTCCCCGGCCAGGTCGCCGACCGGGAACCGTTGAGCGAGCAGGCGGACCGGGCCGAAGCGGTCGCCGCGGTGAACGGCGACTTCTTCGACATCGACGCCTCTGGGGCGCCCGAGGGCGTGGCCGTGCAGAGCGGCGAGCTGGTCCAGTCCCCGATCACCAACGAATACCGCGAGTCCGCCGCGGTCTTCACCCCCGACGGGCTCGGCTCCATCGGCGAGGTGTTCTTCGAGGGCACCATCGAGCTGCCCGACGGGGACACGCCCCTGCTGGGCGCGATCAACAAACCGTCCCTGGACATCGGTGAGATCGCCGCGTTCACCCCGCTGTGGGGGGACTACTGCCGGTGCCGCGCGACCGACGGCGCGGCCAACACGCTGGAGGTGGTGGTCACCGACGGCGTCGTCACCGAGGTCGTTGAGGAACCGCGCGAAGGCGAGATCGCCGACGACGCCTTCGTCCTGGTGGGCCGCGAGGGCGGCGCCGACGCCCTGTCCGACCTGGCCGAGGGCGACGCGGTCAGCATCGACTACGACGCCCGCGGCAGCGAGGACCAGGAGCTGCACGCCGCGCTGAACGGCCGCCAGATGCTCGTCGTCGACGGCGAGGTCCAGGATGCCGAGGAACACGACAACATCCCCGGCGCCCCGCGCATGGCCCTCGGGTTCTCCGAGGACGGCTCGGAGATGTTCCTGCTCAACGTCGACGGCCGCCAGCCGTCCTTCGCCGAGGGCGTCGGCCTCGACGAGTTGGGCGAGATGATGGTCGAGGCCGGTGCGCACACCGCGCTCAACCTCGACGGCGGCGGCTCGGCCACCATGGTGGCGCGGACCCCCGGCGCGGAGCAGGTGCAGGTCGAGAGCCGCCCCTCCGAAGGCGAGGAGCGCGACGTGCCCAACGGGCTCGGCCTGTTCGCCCCCGAAGGCAGCGGTGACCTCGACGGCTTCTGGGTGGAGACCCACATCCAGCCCGAGCCCGTCGTCGAGGGCGGCTACGCCAAACCCAGCCGGCCCGACCGGGTGTTCCCCGGCCTGACCCGGACACTGACCGCGGCCGGCCACGACGAGACCTACGCACCGGCCGACGCCGACCCGCACTGGCGCTCCGACGACCAGCGGACCGGCACGGTCGACCGCGACGGCGTGTTCACCGGACACGCGTCCGGGACCGCCACCGTCACCGCCAGCGAGCGGAGCGCGAGCGGAGACACCGACCTGACCGTGCTGGGCGACCTCGCCCGGATCGAGACCGCGCCCGAACGGGTCGGGCTGGCCGACGCCGAGGCGTCGACGGTGATCGAGGTGACCGGCTACGACGCCGACGGGTTCGCCGCGCCGATCGAACCGGACGACGTCGAGGTGACCGTCGACGAGAGCGTCGCGCAGGTGTCGGCGACCGAGGACGGGCGGTTCGAGGTCCAGGCCGCCACCGACAGCGGGTCCGCGGTCGCCACCGTCGAGGTCGACGGGGCCGAGACGGCCTTCCCCATCACCGTCGGCCTGGACGAGGTCGTCGTCGCCGACTTCGCGGACGCCGCCGACTGGACCTTCTTCGGTGAGCGAGCCGAAGGGGACACCGCGGTGGTCGACGGCCGGGAGGGTGACGCGGTGGAGGTCACCTACGACTTCACCGACTCGGCCGCGACCCGCAGCGGCGGCATCCTGCCGCCCGACGGGGAACTGGAGATCCCCGGGCAGCCGCAGGAACTGCGCGCCTGGGTGCACGCCCAGGGCGACGGGGAGTGGGCCAGCCTGCAGCTCTGGGACGGCGCCGGGCAGCTGCTGCCCGCGCTGCGCGCCGGATACCTGGACGAGCCGGGCTGGCAGGAGCTGGTCTTCGAGGTGCCGCCGGGCACGCAGTACCCGCTGTCCGTCGACCGCTTCTACTTCGCCGAGACCGAGCCGGACGCGAGCTACCACGGCGAAGTGATCATCGACGAGCTGACCGCCATGGTGCCGCCCTCGGTGGACGACCCGCCCACCGAAACGGTCGCCGACCCGGTGGTGGCGCCCGGCGAGGCCGTCGCCGGCCAGGACTGGCGGTTCGCCGTCCTGTCCGACGCCCAGTTCGTCGCCCGCGAGCCCGACAGCGAGATCGTCGCCAACACCCGGCGCGCGCTCCGCGAGATCCGCGACAGCGACGCCGAGTTCCTCATCATCAACGGCGACTTCGTCGACGAGGCCGCCCCCGAGGACTTCGACCTTGCCCGGCGCATCCTCGACGAGGAGCTGGAGGACGAGCTGCCCTTCTACTACGTGCCGGGCAACCACGAGGTGTCCGAGGGCACGCTGAACAACTTCCGCAAGGAGTTCGAGGACACCCAGTACGTCGTCGACCACCACGGCACCAGGTTCATCCTCCTGGACACGGCCCGGCTCTCCTACCAGTCCAGTGACTGGTCGCAGCTGCCGCTGCTGCGCGAACAGCTCGACGACGCGGCCGAGGACTCCTCCGTGACGTCGGTGGTGGTGGCCCAGCACGTGCCCCTCCGCGACCCGCTGCCCACCAAGGCGAGCGAGCTGGGCGACCGCAAGGAGGCGGCCACCGTCGAGAACTGGCTGGCCGGGTTCCAGGCGGAGACCGGCAAGGGCGCGGCGTTCATCGGCGCGCACGCGGGCCTGTTCCACGCCAACCGGGTGGACGGGGTGCCGTACGTGGTCAGCGGCAACGTCGGCAAGGACGCCTCGACCGGGCCCGCGGAGGGCGGCTTCACCGGCTGGTCGCTGTGGGGGCTCGACACCGGCGGAGCGGCCTCGGAGGACTGGGTGGCGACCGAGCTGCGCCCCCACGTGGACAAGCTGGAGATGGACGCGCCCGCCTCGGTGGACGTGGGTGACGAGGTCGGCATCACCGCGACGCTGGACAACGACGGCGTCGAGGTGCCGGTGGACTACCCGGTGAGCGCGGACTGGGCAGGTTCCGGCGACGTGCACATCGGGCCGCCCGAGGACGCCGGGAACAGTCACGCCGCCGCGTTCGACCCGGCGACGGGCGAGTTCAGCGCGCTGGCGCCGGGCACCGTCGACCTCGGCGTCACCGTGAACGGTGTGACGGAGGAGGTCACCATCGAGCTGACCGCCGCACCGCAGGGATAGCAGGGATGGCAGGAATCAGCGGGGAGAGTGGGGACCAGCGGGGCGCAGCGATGTCGGCTGGGCCCTCTGGGGCTCGTCGGGAGATGTAGGGATCGGCGGGGCCGCTCCGGGCGGCCCCGCCGAGGCGTGTGTATCGGGGCTTTCCGGAGCTCTGCCGTGGCCTTACGGCCCCGTGTAGGCGGTGCGGGAGAAGTCGCGCGGGCGGGACGGACACGGGCTGTCCGTAGGGACGTGTGCGGGGCCCGCCCAGCGCTGGGTCCCCTAAGCCAGGTCGAGCCTGCCTACGAGAGGTCGTGGCCGAACTCGGCTCCGCTTCCGTCCAGGCCCATCGTCGTGCCGCCGAACTTCCGCGAGCCCTGACCGCTCAAGCCGTCGGTGCCGGCGTAGAGAACGGTGATAGCGCCGTTGCCCTCGTTCTCACCCGGCACCCCGGCCACCAGGTCCATCAGCCCGTCGCCGGTGAAGTCGACCAGCGTGACCGACGCACCCATCCGGTCCCCGGCCTCGGACGTACCGTCCACACCGTCCTCCCCCTGGACGAAGGACTGCTCACGCCCGTCCAACCAGTCCGGACCGCCGTAGAGCACGTTCACACCACCGGCGTCAGCGCCCCCGTCCGGGTCCTGCACGGTGGTGTCACCGAATACGACGTCGGCATATCCGTCACCGTCGATATCACCCACCGCCACAGCGTCCGATCCCAGGTCATCGTCCAGGGTCGGCCCCTCGCTCGTCAGCCCAGAGGAAGACCCGGCCAGGATCCGGGGCGCACCGCCGTCAGCGTGGGTGACGACCACGTCGGCATACCCGTCGCCGTCGATGTCTCCGGCTGCCATCTGGGGCTCGGCCGAGGAGAGCGGACGCCGGTCCTGCAACGGCAGCTGTTCGAGCCCTTGGGCCGAACCGGCGTAGAGCAACAGATCCCCGAGTTCGCCGTTGCCGCCGCGGTCCGCACTCAGCACCAGGTCCAGATATCCGTTGCCTGTGACATCGGCTAGCTCCAGCCCGGAGACCGCATCGCCTGCGTTGTCAGTGGCTGGGAACGAGGTGACCGTCGGGTCGCTGCCACCGTCGGGCAGATCGGAGCGCCCCCACAGAACGGTGACGTGATCACCGGTGCTGATGACCACGTCCTCGCGCCCGTCACCGTCGATATCGCCCACGGCCAAGTGGGTCCCGAAACCGGTGTCACCGCGCTCTTGGCGCGGGGAGTGCAGCGTGACCGAGTCCTCGGAGAGCCCGTCCTCGGAACCGAAGACGACCTGGACCAGCCCGGCGTCCATGAACTCGCCGACGTCCTCGCCGGGCACGGCCACCACCAGATCGGCGTGCCCGTCGCCGTCGATGTCGGCCGAGGCGACCTGCCCGCCGAAGCGGTCCCCAAGCTCGGGTGCACCGCCCACCCCCTCGGAGTCCTGGTCGACCTGGTAGCCGGATTCTGGGTCGGCGCCGTCGGGCCCACCGGGCACCACGGCCACATAGCCGCCACGCACACCGTTGCCGCCCACACCTTCTGGGGCGCCCACGAACAGGTCGGCGTAGCCGTCACCGTCCACGTCCTGGGCCGCGGTGGTCCCGGCGTGGGCGGGCACCGCCAGGGTCAGGGGGAGTGCGAGTGTGGTCACGGAGAGCAGGACCGCGGCTCTACGAAGGCAGGCAGGGGGATAGTGCGTGTGAAGGGTGTGGCTTCTCAAGGAGAACGCTCCATAACAAAGAGGAGGATGGGGGGCGCGTGCATGCGTTGCGCGGGGTGTTGAGAGCGGGCAATCCCCACAGAGCGGACACACGGGGATGCTCGCACCGCCCACGGAAGAGTGCCAGTGACCGAATGACACAGGTGTTACTAGAAGTAACTGCCCTGTATCTGGTTGAGGACGCTCCCCAGCCCGCCCGAGCGCGCGACCGTAACCTTGACCAGCCGTCTCTGTGCTGTAGGCGTACGCGGAGCGTCCAGTGTCTGGGCTGTTCTCATGGTGCTGGCACTGTGGCGCCGGGGCCGAATGTGGCCAACGGTCAACAGTTGCCGCCCAGCAACCACATGCGCTGAGCCTCCTCTCCCCTGGACACCGAGGAGGGAATCCAGTGAGCTGCATAAGGCCACCACCCATGTGATCCATGGGTCAGACCAGGCCGAGGGCGCGCCGATAAGATCTGGTTTGGTGAGCGCACCGGCACTACTCAGGCGGAACAACCCTCAGCGCTGAGTTCGCACGCCCCCACACCCCACACCCGAACATCGAACCAACGGCGCACCCAATCCGCATGAGTTGTAGACCGACAACTATTGCCCCATGGCCACATTCGGCCCGCACAGCACAGCCTTCGCACCGCACCACCACCCCCAAACCCGCTCCCCGCGCCCCACAGAACCCTGGGAAGCGGCTGGCCACGGCTATGGGCCACGCCAATTTCCTCCGAGGGTTCGTCCTAAACCTCCACCCAGGGTTCTCACCCACAGCAATGCGTGTAACCACCGGTGACTGGCGCCCATCCCCGTGTGGTGCCACCATCACGGGGCGTCCACCCGGTGGGGTTGCCCGCTCTCCACACCCCGCGCACCGAACGCACCCAATACCCCTTCCCCCTTCTTTGTTCTGGAGCGTCCCCCTCTTGAGATGGCACCCCCTGCGCACGGCTGTGGCCACAACAGCCGCCACCACCCTGACCTTGGGCCTGCTGACAGCACCGCCCGCCTGGGCCGACGACGACCCCCACTCCCCGGCCGACCGCACCGTTCCGGTCCCCGAGACCTGGGAGCCGGGCGAGGCCAAAACCGAGCCTGTGGGAGATGACCCACCCCAGGAGCCATGGGAGCCCGTGGCCGGTGAAGACTCCGAAGGCGACGAGGGTGAGCGCAGCCCCGGCTGGACGTGCTCCTCCAACGAGGAAAACCTCGGGATCGCGGACTGGTACCCCATGCAGCGCCACCAGATCAGCGACCGCCTGGACGTGGACATCAACCTGGAGAGCGGCAATGCCGTCATCCGCCACCGCGACCTGACCGTGGGCGGCACCGGGCTGGACCTGGGCCTGAACAGCGTCTACAACTCCCGTGATCTCAACATCAAGTGGAAGCAGTCCCTGGGCCGCGACATCGGCCTGATGTTCGAGTCCGACCGGGTGGCTTTCCACGGCCCCACCGGCTCCTGCGACGAGTTCATGGAGAACGAGGACGGCGGCTACGACGCCCCCGCCGGGCTCAACGCCACCCTGACCGAGCTGGACAACGGCCACTGGGCACTGACCTACACCCGCGGCGAGTTCGAGGACCAGGTCTGGCACTTCGACGCCAACGGGTGGGCGGTCCTGCAAGCCGACCGCAACGGCAATAGCAACCACCTGCGCTACTCCAGCAGCGGAGATCTGGCGGCCATCACCGACACCCAAGGCCGGGTCACCGAGCTGGGCTGGGACGACCAGGGCCGCCCCACCGAGGTGACCGACCCCACCGGTGAAGAAGCGGTGGCCTTCGACTACCCCCAGGACCATGACCGCCACCCCACCACGCTCACCGACCGGGCCGGGAACGACATCGGCTTCGCCTACGACGACGGCTACCTCACCGAGATCACCGACCCTGAAGGCGGGACCTGGGAGCTGTCCTATGACCCCGAAGGCCGCGTCACCAGCTTCACCGAACCCTACGGCGACGGTGGGTCCACCCACTCCTTCGACCACGGCGACGGCCACACCACTGTGACCGACCCCGACGGAGGCGAGTCGACCTTCGAGTTCGACGACCAGGGCCGCCAGATCGAAGCCACCGACCAGGTCGGCAACACCCGCTCCCAGACCTGGACGGCCAACTCCGACGTGGCCACCACCACCGACGCCCTGGAAGCCTCGGTGAGCTATGACTACGACGACGCCAACAACCTCATAGGCACCGAGCTGCCCACCGGCGCTGAAACCTCAGTGGGCTATGGGGATGCGGCCAACCCGGCCAAGCCCACCGACGTCACCACCCCCGATGGCGCTGAGATGTCACTGTCCTACGACGACGCCGGCAACCTCAGCCGCGCCTACTCCGAGGACGAGGACATCACCATCGCGGAGGTGAACTACAACCACGACGGCACCGTCTCGTCCCAAGACGACGGCAACGGCAACCGCACCACCTTCAGCTACGACGACGTGGGCAACCTGACCGCCATGGCCGAACCCGGCCCGGTGGGAGAGGTGTCGTTCGGCTACGACACGCTGTCGCGGGTGACGTCCGTGACCGACGGCAACGGCCGCCAGCTGGACTATGACTACGACCGCCTGGACCGGGTGGTAGCCATCAGCCACGACGGGGACGTGCTCGAGTCCTTCGAGTACGACGCCAACGGGCGCCAGTTGGCCACACACACCGACCAGGCGACCACGGAGTTCTCCTTCAACGCCCGGGGCGACGTGACCGAGTCGGTGCGCACCGACTCGGCGGGTGAGGAGACGACCTCCTATGGCTATGACGTGGTGGGCAACCTGACCGAGTTCACCGAACACGGCCGCACCACCACCTATGCCTACGATGCGGCCTTCCGCCTGACCGAGCTGGTCGATGACACCGGCGCCGAGACCACCTTCGACAGCAACGCCAACAACCAGCGCACCTCGATCGCCCACCCCGACGGGGCGCAGGAAGACCGCTCCTATGACGACTCGGGCCGTCTGACGTCGATCACCACCACCGGCGCTGAAGGTCAGGAACTGGTGGAGGCCTCCTACACCTGGGACACCGCCGACGGCGATGACAGCGACCAGCTCCAGTCACGCACCATCAACGGCGAGTCCGAGGACTTCTCCTACGACGGGTTGCAGCGTCTGACCAGCAACGGCGAGGTGGACTACACCTACGACGACGCCGGCAACCTCCTTGAGGCCGGCGAAGAGGAGTTCGAATACAACGACGCCGACCAACCCACCACCGCCCGCGGTGACGATGTCTCCAATGATGAGGCCGGGAACATGGTCGGGCGTGGTGAGTACGTGTATGAGTACTCGGTCACCAACCAGAACACCCGCACCGACGACAGCGACGGGAGCCTGGCCACCAGCCTGAGCTATGACACCACCGACCAGACCCAGCTGCGCGGGGTCACCGACGTGCACGAGGACGAGCGCATCGAACGGCAGCTGTCCAACACCGCGCTGGGGGTGACCGGGATCGCCTCCGACGGCGAACGCACCAGCTACGTGCGCGATCCTGAGGGCGAGCTCATCTCGATGGTTTCGGCTGGTGGGGACGAGCGCTACCACTACACCACCGACCACCAGAACACCGTCCTGGCGGTCACGGCCGAAGACTCCGAGGCCGAGGAGCCCGACGCGGTCTACGAGTACACCCCCTACGGGAAGCAGACCAGTGAGACCCTGGAAGACACCCGGGCCGGAGAGCTGAACCCGTTCGGCTACACCGGCGCTTACCAGTTCCAGGACGGGACCGTGCACCTGTCCCACCGCTTCTACGACACGTTCACTCTGGGGTTCACCCAGCCGGACCCCTCCCGGCAGGAGCTGAACAACCACACCTACGCGATGTGCGATCCCATCAACAACACCGACCCCACTGGGCTGAACACCTTGCCCTCATGGCAGTGTGCACGATCCGCAGGGTATTTTATTGCAGGATTTGCATCCGTGACTATCAGCTTCACCTCTATGCTGTTTACTGCTGGAGCTGCTACTCCTGCAGCGATGTGGTCTCTCGGCCTTGGGGTGGTTGGGATTGCTGGGGGAATTGAAGGGATGGCAACTAGTTGCTAGGGAATGCTTGTGAAAAAGAAGACCTCCGATAAGCTCATTCTAACCTCCCTCTTGCTCGGGTCATTTGTCATGCTGGCCCTGGCAGGTGAAAGATTTATTGGGCCTAGAGAGTTTGGCTTGATGGGCTTCCTGTTCCTTGCCTGTGGAATCATTGGACTGCTCTTTATCGCCCTCCAGGTTCGGCAGATTATATATAAGTAACCCACTTTAGCCATACAGTACTTCCATCGAAAGTGCGCATGGGTGTTCCTGTTTGTATTAGAAAATGCGCTTGTCTAGTCTGGCGCATGGCCGGAGGAGGATGCTAGCGATACGCAGGGTGACCCAGTAGGCCGCGGTGAGTACGTCTACGAGTACTCGGTCACCAACCAGAACACCCGCACCGACGACAGCGACGGGAGCCTGGCCACCAGCCTGAGCTATGACACCACCGACCAGACCCAGCTGCGCGGGGTCACCGACGTACACGAGGACGAGCGCATCGAACGGCAGCTCTCCAACACCGCGCTAGTAGTACTTTGTTAAGTTCCTGATTTCTTGGTGCGGTTCCGCCATGATGAGTGGGTGGACCTGGCTGCTGTAGAAGAACTCCGCGAGGACCTCGACGCGTTCTGTGCCGAGGTCCTCGCGTCCATCCCCCGTAAGGACTCCCGGGCGTGGGGCAACTGCTACCTGCGCGGACTCATGCTGGACGGACGCCGCAAGTCCATCCAACCCATGGCCGAACGTCGGCCCGACGGCGACATGCAAGCCCTGCAGCAATTCGTGACCTCTTCCCCCTGGGAGCACACCCCTGTACGGCGCCGGATCGCCACCCAACTCACCCAGGCCATCAACCCCGATGCGTGGGTGATCGACGACACCTCCTTTCCCAAGGCCGGAAAGCACTCAGTGGGGGCGGTGCGCCAGTGGTGCGGTGCTTTGGGCAAGAAGTCGCTGTGTCAGGTGGGGGTGAGCCTGCACTCGGTCACCGATGCGGCCTCGGTCCCCTTGGACTGGCGGCTGTTCCTGCCAAAGGAGTGGGCCGATCCGGCCGATCCCCGCCGGGACAGGGCCGGTATCCCCCAAGAAGTGGGGCATCGGGAGAAGTGGCGTTTGGCCCTGGACATGATCGCTGCGGTCCAGGGGTGGGAGCTTCAGGACCAGGTCGTCGTGGCCGACGCCGGATACGGGCAGAACCACCACTTTCGTGAGGGGCTCACTCGGCGGGGGCTGGACTATGTGGTGGCGGTACGCGGCGGACCTGAACGCTCATCCGGGCCAGACGCTGCCGAGTGAGCCCCGAGCGCGCTGGGGCGCGAGGGCCGCAGCCGATGCCGCGCTATCAAGACCCGGCCCGCTCCCTGGAAGAGCTGGTCATCGCCCGCGGCCGCGCGGCGTTGCGGCGCTGTACCTGGCGCCAGGGCTCGCAAGGCAGCCTGCGCAGCAGGTTCGTGGTGATGGCGGTGCGTCCGGCCGGGGTGGCCGCCACCCAGGCGGCACGTGTGCGTGCTGGCGGCTCCCGGGGTTGGGACGGTGTACTGCCGACCGAGACGCTGATCGCTGAGTGGCCGCCCCACCACGAGGCTCCGACCGATTACTGGCTGTCCAGTCTGCCCGCGGACACCGTGTTGCGGTCCCTGGTGCGCTTGGCCAAGATCCGGTGGCGGATCGAGCACGACTACCGCGAGCTCAAGCACGAGCTCGGGTTGGATCACTACGAGGGCCGGACCTGGCGGGGCTGGCACCACCACGTCACGCTGGTCAGCGCGGCGCAGGCCTTTCTTACGCTGCGAAGACTCGACCCAAAAACGCAGACGTCGGCCTGAGCTTGTACCAGGTCCTGGAAGCGCTCCAGGGGGTGCTGCTGTGCTGGACCGGCGTGTGTTCCACCTGTCACCGGCCGCTCGCACAGCAGCACCCACCCGACACGAGTTAACAAAATACTACTAGGGGTGACCGGACCCCACCGCACCCCGTAGGGCCGGTTCCCGCCGCTGAGGCAACGCAGTCAACCTCGGTGGCCACGGAGAATAGAGCGGAGGGCTCACGCCTCCGGGACGAGAAACCCCGCCGCGCCCGCCGGTCTTCTCCGGGGACTTCCCCCGTTACTCGGGTACCGATCCCACTTCGATGTCCTCCCGACGACGGTCCACGAGAGCAGCGTCCGGATCAGCGCTTTCCGGTATCGGACCGTCGGCCGTGCCCCGCCAGTCCAGGCACAGGACCAAGGTGTCGTCCTCCCGCTCGCCACCCTCGCGGAAATCGGCGAGGATACGCAGCACCTCACCGGGAACGGACGCCGCCGGGAGCAGACGCGTGGCGAGAATGGCCCTGCTGAGCGCGCGGTCCCCGAACCTCTCCCCTGTCCGGTTGTCGGCGTCGAAGACCCCGTCGCTGACGAACACCATGCGGTCACCGGGCCGGGCCGTGAAGCGCTGCGGGGAGAAGACGGTGTCCTGGGCCATCCCGACCGGCATCTGGGCCTCGAAGGGCTGCCGGAACACCGCATCCTCGCGCTGCACGTACAGGCGGGGCGAGCCCGCGTCGACCGCCTCCGTCTCCCCGGTGGCCACATCGAAGGCGAGCAGGAGCACGTCGACGTGGCGCGTGCCGCCGTATTCGGCGTAGACGGCCTTGTCGGCCAAGGCCACCTGGTCGGCCAGGGGCACGCCGCCGCGTCGGGCGTTGCGCAGCGCGTTGACCGCCAGGCTGGTCAGGAGGGAGGCTTCGATGCCCTCACCCATACCGTTGGTGATGCTGAGCAGGAGGCGGTCGTGGCCGACCGACCAGTCGAAGTTGTCCCCCCGGATTGCGTAGGCGGGTTCGAGCTGGGCGCCGAGGCTGTACTCGAGGCACTCGTAGGCCCGGCCGGCCAGCAGGTCCCACTGCATCTCCGCAGCGAGTGTGAGCCGGTGCCGACGCCTGATCCTGCGGTAGAAGTCGGTGTCGCGCTCGGCCACGAGCAGCTCGTGCCCCAGTGCCTCCGCGGCGGTGGACAGGTCCTCGAGCGTGCGCGGGTCGATCTGCTGGCCGTGGAAGGTCACCACGAGTACGCCCAAGCGGTCGCCTCGGACCGTGACCGGCAGATAGGCGCTGATCAGGTCCGGCCCGGAACGGTGCTCCGCCAAGGGTTGCTGGGAGCCGAAGACCCGCCCTTCGGTGCTGGAGAAGACCGAGTAGTGCACGGATTCCCGGTGTTCGTCGCTGACGTGGCAGAGCACGGTCATTCCGTAGTCGGCCAGGAGCAGGTCGGCCCAGACCGCGGCGTATTCGGCCCCGAGGACACCGCGTAGGGCCGTGAGCAGGCCGTCTGGTCTAGCACTGCGCAGAACCCGGAAAACGGCCTCAATACTGTTCAACGTGTCGACCTGCGTTCTCTCTGCGGTTGGCGGCGTCTTGCTGGATCCGTGGGGGTGCGGTCGGCGGGCACGGAAGTGGACGTTCCGTTATGGTCATGGAGATAGCCGACCGCCGACCAGGATGCGGGCCAGCTCACTACGGGATGCGTGAGAGTGGGATGTGAGTTCTGAATCGCAGGAAGAGACGCGCGAGACGACTCGGGCCGCTTCCGCGGTCTCCGAGCTCGTCGAGGTGCTGTGGGGAAGGGGGCGCGAGTTGGCGACCGCCCCGGTATCACCGCCCCAACTCAAGGTCCTCTTCATTCTCGAACACGAGGACGGGGTGAACCTGCGCACCGTCACTGACCGTCTTGGCTCCACCCCTCCGTCCGTCAGCAGATTGTGTGACCGCCTCGAGGCTGTCGGATTCCTCCATCGCACAGCCAGCCCCAACAGCCGCAGGGAGCTGCGGCTGTGGCTGGCTGAGGAGGGGCGCACCTTCCTGCGCGACCTGCGGGCGCGCAGAGAGGAAGAGCTCCATGCCGTGATCGCCCAGATGCCCCCGCGGAAACGGGCGATGCTTCTGGAAGGACTCACCTCGTTCCGAGAGGCGGCGCAACGCGCTGACGACTACGCCGACGGATCCGGGCAACCGGACTACCGTACGGCGTAAGAACCGTCCCTGAAGAACAATGCCCACAACCTTAACTATTGTCAATAGGCAACAGTCATGGGCCTGTGGGCGCGAAGGCGTGTCGACACGGCGGCGATGAGGCCCTGACGGGGGCTTGCCGGGGCTTGCCGGGGCTTGCCGGGGGATGCAGACCACTTCTTGAGGGATCGCCCCGCAGGCCTCACCTTCGACTTCACCCTCTGCCGAGCACTCCTCACCCGTTCACCCTCCGCCACCTGGCCTTTCCTCATTGTGGCCAGATTCGGCCACAGGAAGTCCGACGGGACCCACGACTTTTTCAGTTACTTGCGGCAGAGTGTCCATCACAACCAACGTCGCGTTGCTATCCGCAAGACAGTCAGACGTAGGACGACCACCGAATGTTGTTCGGTGGAAACATGCGTCCACTCTGGCAGCGCGGAAGCGTCACCGATCCACCGCGTGCGCCCCTCCGCACCTTCGGCAGCGCGCGAAACAAGCGAGACCCCAGCTCGTCAGGAACACGCCTTGGACCCCCAGCTCACCACCGCACCCCCGACCCCGGAGCCACCGGTCGGCACGCACCGCAGCGCCCTGCTCCACACTGCCTCCCGGTCGGCTGCTCGGTGGGGTTACGGCGCCGCCGCCCGGACCGTGGCCGTAGCCGTCGCCCTGGTCGTCGCCACTGCCGGGTGCGGACTGGCCTCGGGCAACGCCGGAGAGGACAGCGGGACCGGAGCGGACCAGGCAGACGAAGAAGTGGAGGAGGAATCGGAGCCGGGCGCGGCCGAGCCGGTCGAACTGCCGGTCAGCTCCGCCACCACCTCCACCTCGCTGGGCCCGTACCTGGAGATCGAAGTACGGGACCTGGAGCGGGTCGGCGACGGACTGCTCCTGCTCACCCTGGGAGTCGGCAACCACACCGACGAGGACATCCGGCGCTTCGACCTGCTCAGCGGTGACGATGGCGACACCTTCCTGGAGGACCAGGAGACCGCCAGCGGTGTCACCCTCCTGGACGCGGTCAACCACCAGCAGCACCTCAACCTCACCGTGAGCGAGGACGGCACCTGCCTGTGCTCGAAGTTCGACCACAACCTGCTGCGCGCCGGGGTGGTGGAGGAACTGCGGGTGGCCTTCCCCGCCCCTCCCGAGGACGTGGACACCATGAGCGTCCTCACGCCGATCACCCCGCCGTTCCTCGACGTGCCGATCAGCGACGGCGAGCCCCTGGACGCCCCGGAACTGGAGGACGGACGGGTCCTGGCCCTGCACCAGGACACGGACGAAGTCCTGGGCGGGACGCCCGAGGAATGGGACGACGGGGGCATCGAGGACGGCGTCGAAGACGGGACCGACTCCGGAGGGGAACCGACGGGTCTGCCGGAGATGGAGGCGGAACTGGAGTCGCTCGGGAGCGTCACCGGATCCACCGAGGACACGGAGAACCTGGCCGCCGAGGTCAACGAGGTGCGCCGGGACGCGGCGGGCGAATACGTGGTGGTGACGTGGACGGTCCACAACGACGGCGCCGAGGACGCCCGGCTCGGCTGGGACGAACTCAGCGCCAGCAACCGCGGCTACGAGATGCCCAGCTTCGCGGGGGTGACCCTGACCGACCATGAATCGGACACCGTCTTCCACCCCGTGATGAACGAACAGACCCTGTGCCTGTGCTCGCGAGGCGGCTTCGACGGGGCCGAGACCCGGATTCCGCCGAGCCACCAGGTGACCTACTGGTCCCTGTACAAGACCCCGGCCGACGTGCGGACCGCGACCGTGACCCTGAACGGGTTCGGACAGGTCACGGAGGTGCCCGTCGGTGTGTGACCACAAGCCAGGAGGCGGCGCTGGAGCGGGGGGCGGGCCCCGCACCGGTAGACCGGGTTCCGAGGTCGGGGGGTGTCCGTGCCTGGAGGGTCACCGGACACCGACCCGGCACCGTTCCGGAAGAGCCGGAACCCGGCCGCGCCGCCTCCGCCCCGCTCCCCCGTCCACGCTCCCGGCTTCCCTTGCCGTGGGACGGGGGAGCGGCCCCTCGACCTGAGGGCGTCCCGCCGACTCGGCGCACGTGCGGCACTCTGCCGTCCTGCCGCACGTGCGCCGATCGCCTTCGACCCCGCCCCCGAACCCGCCCGGTCGGCTCAGCCCGGGTTCCCCACGGGTGCGGGGGAGGGCGTCCCCGTGCGCGAGGCCACCGTCTCGCGTACGGGGCCGGCACCTTCACGTGCGGGGCTACCGCTTCGCATACGGGGCCGTTACCTCCGAGTGTGGGGCGACCGCTTCGGATGCACCCCTCCTGGGTCCCGCTTTCCAGGGCCCACCACACCCGACCGCTCCGGTCAAGGTCCTGTGCCCGGATTCACCTTTAACGGGCGCTCACTTTTCTTGTTTGTGAACCAGCCTTAAAACACCAACAGAGTCCGGCAAACCTTTGGGCATTGCCGCCCAGATTCGGTCTTTTCACCCCATCTCGCCCATAGCCTGATCCAGGAATCCCCACATCACCCCTGTTCAGGGGCTCAGCTCAGTGTGGGGAAACGGGGGACGGCGCTGCCCCGTGCAGAACGCACGGGGCGGCGCCGCGAAATTGGGGGCTCGATGAAGATCGCCTATCTGATCAACAACATGTACGGCATCGGCGGCACCGTGCGTACCGTCGCGAACCAGGCGGCCGAGCTTTCGGCCCGGCACGAGGTGGAGATCGTCTCGGTGTTCCGGCACCGCGCCGATCCCGTCCTGCCCGTCCCCACCCAGGTCAGCCTCCGCCCGCTCGTCGACATCCGGCAGCAGGTCGGGTCGGTCGGCTCCGAGGGGCGAACGCTGTACGAGGGATCGGAACGGGCCGGTCTTCCGCCACTGCTCTTCCCCGTCGAAGACCTCCGAGGCGCTGTCTACAGCCGCCTCACCGACGACCGCCTGGAGCAGTACCTCGCCACCACCGACGCCGACGTGGTGGTCGGCACCCGCCCCGGGCTCAACGTGGTCATCGCCCGGGCCGCCCCGCGGCGGGTGATCAAGGTCGGCCAGGAACACCTCACCTACGAACAGCACTCCGAGGAGCTCCGGCGGATCATGGCCGCCGAGTACCCCAACCTCGACGCGTTCGTCACCGTCACCGAGGCCGACGCCCGCACCTACGCGAACCGGATGCCGATGCCGGGTGTGCGGCTCCAAGCCATCCCCAACTCCGTGCCCGCACCGCCCTTCACGGTCGACGGGCACAACACCCGCACCATCGTCGCGGCGGGCCGGCTCGCCCCCAGCAAACGGCACGACCTGCTCGTGCAGGCCTTCTCCATGGTCAGCGAGGACTTTCCCGACTGGACGCTCCGGATCTACGGGAAGGGCAGCCGACGCGGGCAGCTCGACAGGCTCGTGGGTTCGCTGGGGCTACAGGACCGGGTGTGGCTGATGGGATCGCACCCGAGAGTCGAGGAGGCCTGGGCGCAGGGCGCGTTCGCGGCGGTGACATCCAGCGAGGAACCGTTCGGGATGACCATCGTGGAAGCCATGCGGTCCGGGCTGCCGGTGGTGAGCACCGACTGCCCGCACGGCCCCGCGTCCATCATCCGGGACCGCGAGGACGGGCTGCTCGTGCCCAACAAGTCCGCCCCCGGCATCGCCGAGGGCTTGGCCGCGATGATGGGCGATGACGGGATGCGGCGGCGGATGTCGTCGGCGGCGCTCACCGACTCCGAGCGCTACGACCCCGCCCACGTGGTCCGCCAGCACGAGGAACTGTTCGCCGAGCTCACCGGCGCGAGGGTGCCGTCCCCGCCGGTGTCGTCCGTCCCCTCCCCCCGGCCCGAACAGGCCGCCTCCTGCCGGGTGGAGGTCGGTCCGGAAGGGGCCGCGGTGCTCTCCTTCGGACACGTGAAGGGGAATTCGGGAGCCGGGCTCGGGGGCGGAGCTGGGGCCGGAGTTGGAGTTGGGGCTGGAGCCGGGTTCGGGGGCCGTGCCGGGTTCGATACCGGGTTCGGTGCAGGTCGGGTCCCCGACCAAGTGGTGCTGGCCAGGGTCGGTAAGCGGGTCGAGCGGACCCCCGACGCCGACGGCCGCGTGGTGGTGGACGCGTCCAGTTCGGTGCTGGCCACCGGGACCTGGCAGGTCTTCCGGGTGGACCGCGGCGTGGAGACCCCGGTACGGGACGTCGAGATCCACCAGTACGGGTTCCCGCTCTCCCCGGCCAAGACCGACGAACTCTCGCTGGTGATCCCCGCCCGCTCCGCGAAGGGCCGCCTGGTCCTCCACGTACGCCGCTCCGCGCACCACGCCGAGATCGAGTACGTGGAGATCGCCGACGGGCTCATCACCGTGCAGGGCCGGATCCTCGGCAGGGAGCGGACCGACGCCCGCGCCCGTATGGTCGTGCGGCTGCGCGCCTCGCCGCAGCGGCGCCGGGAGTTCCCGTCGGCGGTCGCGCACGGGGGTGAGTTCACCGCCGTCATCGACCCCGGACAAGTGGTGCAGGGACGGCACGGCGACTCCGACAAGTGGGAGATGCGGGTGGTGCTGTCGGACGGAACCGAGTGCACGGTGGGCAGGCACCTGTCCGGGGTGGTCGGGTACAAGGAGATCATCGAGTACGCGTCCCACCAGGTGAAACCCGACCGTGGTTTCGGCACCAGGGTGCGCCCCTACTACACGGTCAACGACCGGCTGGGGCTGGTGACCTCACCTCTGCCCCCGGCCCTTCCCGTGGACCGCGTCCGCGTGCGCCCGTCAGGCAGGCACGGCGACAAGCTGAGCTTCGAGGTCCGTCTGGGCACACCCGTCCCGGAAGGGGCGAACTTCGCGGTGGAGGTCGTGCGGGGCACCAACGCCGGACAGCGGTTCCCACTGGAGGCGCTGCCCAACTACCCGGGCCGGGAGGAGGGCCGTCTGGTGGGGACGCTGCCGCTGTTGGAACACAACGACTACCGGGGACTGTCTGTTCTCAGGACGTCCTGGCAGCTCAGGCTGTTGGCAGGACCGCCAGGGGCGATGGGCCGCCTGGGAGCGAAGGCCGTCCCCGAGCAGACCAGCCGCAAGTGGAGCCACGGCGCCTACGTGCGCTCCGCGACCGTCAACCCCTCGGGGTCGGGCGACGTGCGGTTAACGGTCGCCGACGTGCATGTCCTGGACGCCCTGAACCGAAGGATCACCTGAGGTGTGGGGTTCGTGAGGCAGGTTCCCCGAGGCTTGGTCCCGTGAGGCAGGGACTTTGCGACCGGGTCTCCGAGGTAGGGACGCAGTGCCTCCTGGGGCCCCGAAGACCTCGTCGAAGAGCGGCGAGGAGCGAGCGGGGTGTGAGGCGCGCTCACACCCCGCTCCGCTGTGGCTCGTGGCCAAGACCCATGATCGGCAGCCGGGCAGGCCCCGTTATCCACAGCCGGTCGGCCCTCGGGTTGTCGCGGGCCCGTTCTGGCGCGCATGCTCGATAACCGGGGGAGCTTTCGTCCCCGCCCGCGTCCGTGTGCCCGAATCCCGGACCCGGTGAGTGGGGGTTTGCTGGCACCGGTGGGCCGGGGTTTGTTGTTGGGTGCGGGTGGTTTCCCCGTTTCCTGCCGCTTGATGGTGGCCGTCTCCGCTGCGCGCCTCAAGGTCGTCGCCATCGAGCGCTTCGCGCGTCAGTGGCGCTCCACCTTGACCCGCTTCGCTGCGACG
>NZ_BAAGZJ010000055.1:0-50135 GCF_054778635.1 Nocardiopsis nanhaiensis | reverse complement strand
TGTGCCAGCGCATCCTGGCGCTGAACGCGGCGATCTGGCACAACTGGCTGATCGGTGCCCCGGTCAAGCGGTCACTGGTGGCTTACGACCACTGACCAGGACACATTTTCCCATCAACGATCTAGCCCTTCATCTCCTCCAGAGTCTTGCCCTTGGTCTCCTTGACGAACTTGAGCACGAAGAAGAACGACAGCAGGGCGAAGCCGGAGTACATCATGTACGTGCCGGCCAGATCCCAGTCGCGCAGGCTCGGGAAGCTCACGGTGATGAGCCAGTTGGTCAGCCACTGGGTCGCGGTGGCCACACCCATGGCGGCGGCGCGGATGCGCAGCGGGAACATCTCGCCCAGCAGCACCCACACGACCACACCCCACGACAGGGCGAAGAACAGCACGAAGGAACTGGCCGCGATCAGCGCCATCACACCCCAGCCGAACGACAGGGACACCTCGTCGCCCTGGACCACGGCGTTGCTGAACGCGAAGGCGGCCAGGGCGAGGGCCACCGCCATACCGGCCGAACCCACCAGGAGCAGGGGTTTGCGGCCGATGCGGTCCACCAGCAGGATCGCGATGACCGTACCCACGATGTTGACCACCGAGGTGAACAGGCTCAGCAGGAGCGACTCGGACTCGGCCACCCCCACCGACTGCCACAGGGAGCTCGAGTAGTAGAAGATGACGTTGATGCCCACCAGCTGCTGGAAGGCGGAGACCGCCATACCGATCCACACGATCGGCAGCAGGCCGTAGCGGCCGGTGAGGTCGCGCAGCTTGGGCCGCACCTCCGAGCCCAGGGCCGTCTGGATCTCGCCGATGCGCCTGTCGATGCGGGCGTCCCCGCCGCCCTCGACGCCACTGAGGATCTGGCGGGCCTTGTCCACGCGCCCCACCCGGACCAGGTAGCGCGGAGACTCGGGGATGACCAGGCTCAACCCCAGGTAGACCAGGGCGGGCAGCACCTCGATGCCCAGCATCCACTGCCAGGCCTGTACCGGGCCCAGCATGTTCTGCGCGCTGCCGTCGGCCGCCTGCGCGATCGCGTAGTTGACCAGCTGGGAGCAGGCGATGCCCAGCACGATGGCCAGCTGTTGCAGGGAGGCCAACCGGCCGCGGTAGGCGGCGGGTGAGACCTCGGCGATGTAGGTCGGCGCGATCACTGAGGCCAGGCCGATGGCCATACCGCCCAGGATCCGCCAGGCCGTCAGGTCCCAGATGCCGAACGGCAGGGCCGAACCGATAGCGCTGATCGCGAACAGCACACCGGCGATCTGCATGGCCCGGATCCGGCCGAGACGGTCGGCGACCCCTCCCGCCGCGGCGGCACCCACCACGCAGCCCAGCAGGGCTGAGGCGACGGTGAAGCCGAGAACACCCGCTCCCACGTCGAACCGGTCCTGGATGGCATCGACGGCGCCGTTGATGACGGCGCTGTCGTAGCCGAACAGGAAGCCGCCCATGGCGGCGGCCGCCGCGATCATGGTCACGTGGACGAGGCTGGCGTCCTGGCCGGACACGCCTCCCCCGCCGTTTTTGACTCGACTCACTCTGCTTCCTCCCCTGAGCACGCCCGACGGCCCGGGCTGGCACCACGATGCAGCACGGGTCTGGGGTACGCGTGAACGCAACGCTGACGTGGCCAAACATGCTCGGATGCCTGGCTCTCAGCTGGACGTTGGGGACCTTACTACTGAATCTTTCCCTAAGGTGCCATCGGGGGTGCCCTAAGTCACCGAATGGGATGACTATTGATATTAACCCTGGTCGTGGCCGGATGCGGTCACACCCCGGCCAGAGCGCACCCCACCAGGCACACAAGACTTCAGGCGGATTCTTGGCGGGTTCGTCGACTGCGCTGAAACGCTCCCAGGACCCAGGATCGACTGCGTGACGACATTCGACCCCTTGGCCGAGAAGGCCCTTCGCCGTGAGACACCCACCCGCGACGAACTCCTGGAGGTGCTGACCAGCAGCGACGACGACCTGATGGACCTGGTCGCCGCCGCCTCACGGGTCCGTCGGCGCTACTTCGAGCGCCGCGTCAAGCTCAACTACCTGGTGAACATGAAGAGCGGCCTGTGCCCCGAGGACTGCTTCTACTGCTCCCAGCGCCTGGGCTCACAGGCCGAAATCGTCAAGTACACCTGGCTCAAACCCGACGAGACCCGCCAGGCCGTGGCCCACGGGGTGAAGGCCGGTGCGAGCCGCGTGTGCCTGGTGGCCAGCGGACGCGGACCCACCGACCGCGACGTATCCCGCCTCGCCCCCGCCGTCGAGGGCATCAAGGACGAATACCCCGGCGTGGAGGTGTGCGCCTGCCTCGGGCTGCTCACCGACGGACAGGCCGACCAACTCCGCGAGGCCGGGGTCGACGCCTACAACCACAACCTCAACACCTCCGAAGAGCGCTACGCGGACATCTGCACCACGCACGACTTCGCCGACCGGGTCGAGACGGTCGAACAGGCCAAGCACGCCGGACTCTCCCCCTGCTCGGGCCTGATCGCGGGCATGAAGGAGACCGACGACGACCTCGTCGACGCCCTGTTCGCCCTGCGCGAGCTCAGCCCGGACTCGGTACCGGTCAACTTCCTCATGCCCTTCGACGGCACACCCCTGGAGGGCACCTGGGACCTGACCCCTCAGCGCTGCCTGCGCATCCTGGCCGCCACCCGGTTCGTCTTCCCCGACGTGGAGGTGCGCCTGGCGGGCGGCCGCGAGATCCACCTGCGCTCCCTGCAGCCCCTTGCCCTGCACGTCGTCAACTCGATCTTCCTCGGCGACTACCTCACCAGCGAGGGCCAAGCGGGCAAGGACGACCTGGAGATGATCGCCGACGCGGGTTTCGTGGTGCAGGGCGCCGGGGAGCCGACGCTCCCGGACCAGCGCCACGACCTGCTCAGGACACGCCAGCGGGGCGCTGGAACCGCTCTTCCGCCCAACGCCTGACCGCTGGCGTGCCCGGTATGTGGTCGGTGCCGTGCCCCCACGGCACCGACCGGTCTCTGGGTATCCAGGGACCTGGTCAGGCCCGCGCCTGGACCTGGCCCTGCTCCCCCTGCCACAGGGGGACCTGCTGGTAGTACTGCGCCTGTTCGGCCATGGCCACGTCCTCCTGGCGGTCACGGACGCACTTGGCCAGGGTGAACGTGGACGTGATCACGAACAGCACGCTCACACCCAGGAAGGCGCGGATCCACGGGTCGACGGGCAGGTAGATGATCCCGGCACCGACTCCGGCGGCCGAGACGGCGAAGGCGATCATCGCCTGGAGGTAGAACTGCGGGGTGGTGCGCGGTTGAGGGGTCGGTGTGTTCATGCACCCATCGTGGCCGCGACGGGCCAGCCCCCGCCTGAGCACTCCTACTCAAACGGCAGGTGGGTACCGGTACTCAGACCGGGACCTGGGTACGGTCGGGGACGAAGGCGGACAGGTCCACACCGGGGTCCTCCCCCATCGCCAGGCGGGCGGCGACCAACCCCTGGAAGGGTCCGAAGGTCAGTCCCTGCGTGCCCAGGCCGGTGGCCACCACGACCCCGGGCAGGCGCTCGACCGGCCCGAGCAGCTGTTCACCGTCGTGGGTGCCGGGCCGGAAACCGACCCGGGTCTCGGCCACGGTGGCATCGGCCAGCCCCGGCAGCACCTCCAGCGCGGTGGACAGGTTGTGCAGCAGGCCCGTGGCCGTCACCCTGTGGTCGAAGCCCGCCTCTGGCTCCAAGGTGCCCCCGGTGACCACCCGGTCGGGGCCGAACGCCAGCGCGAAGTAGTCGCGCTCACCGAACCGCACCACCGGCCAGTCCCGCGTGTCCGTGCCCGGGAGCGCGAAGTGGGTGATCTGCCCGCGGAGCGGGCGCACCCCCAGGTCCACACCGGTCTCCGCCAGCAGGCGGCCCGACCACGCGCCCGCGGCCACGATCACCGTCGGCGCGTCCAGGTCCTCGATACCCACCCTGACCCCGGTCACCCGCTGCCCGTCCCATCGCAGCCGGGCATCGCCCTTGAAGTAGTGCAGGCCCCGTTCTTCGGCGGCGTTGAACAGCGCGGACCGCGCCAACCGGCCGTTCAACCGGGCCATCCCTTCGATGCGCAGCCCGCCGTAGGATTCGGGCACCAGCGGGAAGTGTGTGCGCGGCTCGCCCTCGGCCAGCCGCTCCACGCGCCCCATCGACGCGAATTCCGGGCGCTCCGACAGGGAGTTCAGGAGTTCGAACCCGCCGTCGCCGCCTTCGCGGTCCACCGACATCCCGCCGACCACCTCGTAGCCTGTGGCCTGCCCGTCCTCGGCGAGTTCGGCCATGAGCTGCGGGTAGTGCTCGGCCGCGCGCGCCTTGAAGTCCCACACCGGTGGCGTGTCCCAGGGAAACGGCCAGGGGAAGATCACTCCCCCGCCAGCCGCGGTGGCCTGCCCCACACGGGAGGGGTCCACGAGCGCCGTGGAAACGCCCTTCTTGGCCAGGTGGAAGGCCGCGCTGGCCCCCACGATCCCGCCGCCGACCACGATTGCGTCCATGCGCCCCACCTTGCCCCGGCCAGGGCCTGCGGACAAGCCGTTCGGCCCGCGTGCCGGTCCCGGAAACCGGGTAAGGGGCCGCGATAGGCTGCGGCGTCCCCGACAGGACACGGCCCCCTTCTCTTTCCTACTCCAGGAGGTCGCATGGACGGATACACCTACCACGGTGTCGCCCTGATGCGCCGCCCCAGCCCCCGGCTGGAGGAGGGCATCGTCACCCACATCGCCCGGACACCGGTGGATCCGGTGCTGGCCGTGCGCCAGTACACCATCTACCAAGAGACGGTGGCCTCAGCGGGCTGGCGCGTGCACGAGGTCGACCCGGCGCCGGAGCACCCGGACTCGGTGTTCGTGGAAGACCCCTTGGTGGTGTGCGAGAACCTGGCCGTGGTGACCCGGTCCGGTGCGCAGGAGCGCCGCGGCGAAGCCGAGGGGGTGGCGGCGGCCGCGCAGACTCTCGGCCTGCGCGTGGCCCGGATCGAGGCGCCCGGAACGCTGGACGGCGGCGACGTCCTCCAAGTCGGCGAGAAGGTCTACGTGGGGGTGGGCGACCGGACCGACGAGGAGGGCGCCCGCCAGCTCGAGCAGCTCCTGGCGCCCCTGGGCCGCAAGATCCAGCGGGTCGGCCTGGGCAGGGCACTGCACCTGAAGTCCGCGGTCACCGCGCTTCCCGACGGCTCCCTGGTCGGCCTCCCCGAGCTGGTCGACACCACTGCCCTGCCGCCGATCCGGCGCGCCCTCGAGGAGCCGGGGGCCCACGTGCTGCCCTTGGGGGGGGCGACCGGAATACGTGACGAAGCGGCAACAGAGCTTATGTCCCCTGGTGAGGCTCCTCCACCGGCACGCCGTCCGGCTGGCCGTCGACGACGGTGAGAAGGGCACGACGTTGATCGCTGTTCAGCGGCGTGGAGCGCGCCGGTTGTACGGGTCGTGTTCGGCGGTGATCCGGGCAGCGGTCTCCTCGCCCAGGCGCACGTACTTGCCCAGGGTGGCCAGGTGGGCGTGGCGTGATTTGGCCTGGAGTTCGGGGGCGCTGCGGCCTTCGGCGGCCAGGTGCTTGAGGGCGGAGTGGCGCAGTTGGTGCAGCGTCCACCCCTGCCCGTGCGGGTCGTACTTCTTCGAGGCCTGCTTGAACAGGTACTCCGCGCGCGGGTAGGACAGCCGTCCCCGGCCGGTGGTGGGGTCGACGTCGGCCAGGGCGCGGGCTCGGGCGCCGGCGGTCGGGGAGCGGCGGTTGGAGCAGAACACCGGGCCTGTGGTGCGCCCGTTCAACAGCCGGGGCAGCAGGCGGGCGGTGGGGGTGGCCCAGTGCACGTACTCGATCGCACCGCCCTTGGAGCGAACCCGGGCCCGGCGCATGGCCATGTCCAGGTCACCCACGTCCAGGGTGAGGATCTCCTCAGCGCGGGCCGCGGTCTCGTACAGCATCCGCCACAGCACCTTCTCGCGCAGCCTCACGTCCGGGTCGGTGAACAGGGCTTCCAGCCGGGCGGCGGGGACGGACTTGTCACCGCGGCGGGGCTCCTTGCGCCGCTCCAACAGATGGGTGGGGTCGGTGGTGAGCCACTCCCGGCGCGCGCAGTAGGAGGCGAAGGAGCGCAGGGCGGCCAGGTGCTTGTTCCACGTGGCCGGGGCCGCGCTCTCCCAGCGGGCCAGGGCGGCGGCCGCCGCGTCGGGGGTGAAGGCAACCTCGACCGGCGCGGAGGGTCCGCACACGGCCGCCTGCTCCAGGGCAACAAGGGTCTGGGCGTAGGCGCGGCGGGTGTGCGGCTGGCCGCGGAACCGGTCCAGGAACTCGGCGCTCGCCTGGGCGAGGGTGAGGGCGCCGGGGCGGGGCAGGGGGTGGACGGTCACAACACCTCCCGGCTGGTGTGACAGAGAATGTTACGGAGTCACCTGCGGCCGGCGAACACCTCGACGCAGGCCGCGCGGGGCACACCCGGATCCGTGTGACAGAGAATATTTGATTCTCTGTCACACGGCTTGTCGGTGTCAGCGATGCAGCATCAGGGCTGGAAGTGCGTGCCGTCATGCTCACATGTCTTTGCGGTTCGTCGCGCCTCCGGGATTTCAGGTCAGTGCGCTGACTTCCACGTGCCAGGACGTCTCTGCCGGTGCACGCGCAGCCGTCGGTGGAGTCCGTCTGGCCCGGTTCACAGCGGCAGCAGGGTGCTGGCCAGGCCCAGGGCGGCGCATACGCCCAGCACCCGCAGGATCGGCCAGCGCAGGGCGAAGGTCAGCATGAGCGCGATGAGGGTGATGACCACCGCGACCGGGCTCACCGAGGCGACCTCGGGCACGGTGATGTGCAGGGGGCCCCAGTCCCAGGTGCCTGTGGTGGTGAACAAGGTGTTGAGGGCGAAGTACAGGGCGAGGTTGGCGATGACGCCGACCACGGCGGCGGTGATACCGGTCAGCGCCGCCGAGATCGCGGTGTTGTGGCGCAGGCGTTCGACGTAGGGGGCGCCCAGCAGGATGAACAGGAAGCAGGGCACGAAGGTCACCCACGTGGTCAACAGCGCCCCCAGGGTCGCGGCGGCCCAGGGGTCCAGGGTGCCGGGGTCGCGGTAGGCGGCCAGGAACGCCACGAACTGCACGACCATGATCAGCGGGCCCGGGGTGGTCTCGGCCAGGGCCAGGCCGCGCACCATCTCTCCCGGCGCCAACCACCCGAAGGTCTGCACGGCCTGCTGGGCGATGAAGGACAGCACCGCGTAGGCGCCGCCGAAGGTCACCACCGCGGTGAGGGAGAAGAACAGGCCCTGGGTGGTGAAGATGCTCTCGGATCCCAACAGCAGGGCCACTACGGCTACCGGCGCCGCCCACAGCCCCAACCCGATGGCCAGGATCCTGGTGAAACGGCTCGCGGTGGGCCGGTCGTGGTGCAGGGCCTCGTCGGAGATCAGGGGCGCGGGCCCGTCAGCGGCGTCGCCCACGCGGGCGGGGCGGGCGAAGTCGGGGTCGCGGCGTGAGAGCAGCCAGCCGACCAGGGCGGCCAGGGCGATCACCAGTGGGAAGGGCACGGCGAACAGGGCGAGTGCGGCGAAGGCGGCCACGGCCAGGGTGATCAGGGCCGGGTGGGTGAGTGATCGTTTGGCCACCCGTAGGACGGCTTGGGCGACGATGGCCAGCACGGCCGGGGCGAGTCCGGCGAAGGTGGCGGTGACGGCGGTGGTGTCGCCGAAGGCGACGTAGATCGCCGACAGGGCGCCCAGGGCCAGGATGCCGGGCAGCACGAACAGGGTGCCGGCCGCGATGCCGCCGCGGGTGCCGTTGAGCAGCCAGCCGAGGTAGATCGCGAGCTGTTGGGCTTCGGGGCCGGGCAGCAGCATGCAGTAGTTGAGGGCGTGGTTGAAGCGCTGCTGGCCGATCCAGCGCCGCTCCTCGACCAGGGTGCGCTGCATGACGGCGATCTGCCCGGCCGGGCCGCCGAAGGTCTGCAGGGAGACCAGGAACCACACGCGCAGGGCCGTGCGGAAGGGGACCAGGTCGCCCACGGGCGCGGCGTCTCTCCGCGCTTCCCCGGCGCCGCCGGGGGCGTCGTCGGATTCGGTGGTGGGGTGGTGGGGGTCGGTGCTCATGCGGGTTCCCGTCCCAGGAGGCTCTGGCGCCGGTAGTACTCGTACAGGCCATCGAAGAGGGGACCGGTGACGGCCAGGGTGCGCTCGTCGCTACCGGTCATCGACAAACCGCGCAGGACCACGTCCAAGCCGGGGGCCTCGGGGGCGTCGTAGCGTTCGTCGTCCAGGTCGGCCTCGTGGACGACCTCGGCGATCTTCCACAGCGCCGCGTCGGTGAGGTCGTAGCGGCGCAGGATGGTCTCGAAGCTGCAGTCGCCGCCGTGGTGGCCCAACTCGACGCCGCGCATGTCGAAGGCGGTGGCCTGCTCGGGCACGTCGGCGGGGTCGGTGACGAACACGAACTCGGCCTCGGGGTCGATGCGGCGGCGGATCAGCCAGGCGCAGGCGGCTCGGTCGATGTGGATACCGGCGCGGGTGGACCACTTCATGCGCTCTCCTGTTCGGTGTGGTCTGGATGTAGGGCCTCGACGGCCTCGCGTGCGGTGCGGCGCTCGGGCGGGGGGAAGTAGTCGCGGCGGGCGATGCGGCGCAGTTGGGTACGCAGCCGGCGCATCGCCCGGAGGCGTTCGGGTTCGGGCAGGCTACGGGCGTGGGCGGCCTCGGCCCGCACGGCGCGGTATTCGGCCGCGCGGGCCTGGGCCATGGTCTGGGCCAGGTGATGTTCCTGGGCCCGGGCGGTGGGCCGGGCCAGCCACACGGTGGCCGTCCCTCCGGCCTCCACGACCTCCTCGGCGATCCAGTCCAGGTGTTCGCGGGTGCGCGCATCGGCCGGCAGCGCGACCAGGCCGTCGCTGATCTGGGCGGGGCCGAGCTGTTTGAGTTTGCGCCACACGCTGATGCGGGGGGTGGAGGGCTCGCGCGGGATCCGGTAGCTCAACAGCACCCACTCGCCCGGCCCCTGCGCGGCGGGCTCAGCGTTCATTGCCGGGCCCGTCTGCCCACACCGATCACGCGGGCGATCCAGTACAGTCCGGCTGCGGCGATGAGGATGAACACCGTGTCGTCGAGTGGGTCGGCGATGGGTTCGAGCAGGCGGTCCAGCACGTTGACGTCGGTGACGAACGCCCCCCAGGCGAACGCGCCGATCAACAGCAACACGAAAGCAACCCAGTCCAGCGCGTTTTGCGGTCGCAACGCAGGGACTCCTCTCCTGGTGTGGTCCTCGATCGATCGGAAGTGGCCGCTAGCCGGTGGGCTCGACCTGGTGCTGGTCCACCGCGTTCCTCAACGCCCTGGCGAGCGTGGCCGCGTCATCGTTGGCCCAAAAGTGCATGTAGAACAGACGCGGTTGGTCGTTGAGGGCGTGGTTGTGCAGCGCGACGATGTCGATGCCGCCCTCCCGCAGCGCCTGGATCACCCCCTGGACCTCGTCAGCGGTCATGACGAAGTCGCCGTTGACCGCCGCCTTACCCCCGCCGGTGGGCTGGAAGTTGATCACCGTGGCCACCCCCATGCCTGAGGGCAGCACGTGGTCACCGGAGGTGACCTGGCCGGTGCGGGCGAAGGAGAACTTGTACACCCCGCCCTGGGCGCGGCCCTGGGTGCCCATCGCCTCATCCACGGCCGCGGTGTCCAGATCCAGCTCCTGCGACGGCCCGTCCTGGGCCTCGCGCGGGGTGGCGGTGGCCTCCAACGCCTCGTCGACCCCTTGTGCGAGCGCGGCCGCGTCCTGGCCGTGGGCGTGGAAGTGGGTCCACCACACCGCGGGCTCGTGGTCGAGCAGGTGCTGGTGCACCGCGGTCTGGTCGATGCCGTTGTCCTGCAGGGCGTCGGTGACCCCGGGCAGCTCCTCCTCGGTGACCACCAGATCGCCCATCATCATCGTCGTGCCGTCCTCATAGCGGGTGAAGGCCGCGTAGGAGCCCAGGGCGAACCCCGCTCCGATCTGCACCCCCCGGGAGGTCACGTCCAGGTCGGAGCGGGGAAAGCCCACCCGGTAGACCGTGTCATCGGAGAGCTGTCCCTCCCGTCCCAGCGCGTCGGCCACCTGCGCCCAGTCCTGGGCCTGTGTGGTGGCCGGCTCGACCAGGGCCTCGGACGATTGCTGGTCCTGCTGTTGCTGGTCCGCCTGGCCCGCCGAGCAGGCACTCAGCACAACCACCAACCCCAGCGCCAGGGCCGCCTTCGACCTGCTGTGGTGCGTGATCACATCCACTCCTTCCCCCGTACCTCCACCGAACATGTAACCATGGTTTCATAACTATCCGTATGTGGGGTGTAGGAAACAGGGAGTGTGCGGGCGTGGTGTTCTCCATGACCGGTGTCGGATTCGACCAGCAGGGGGCTCCCCTCCTCGACGGGATCGACGCCGAGGTCGGCCAGGGGCGCCTGACCATCGTCACCGGCCCCAGCGGCGCCGGGAAGACCACACTGCTGCGCCTGCTCAACCGTCTGGCGGAGCCCACCCGCGGGCACCTCGCCTTCCACGGCCGCCCGCTGGCCGAGACCGACGTGCTCGCCCCGCGCCGCCGTGTGGTGCTGGTCGCCCAGCACCCGGTACTGCTCACCGACAGCGTCGCCGCCGAACTGCGCGTCGGGCGCCCCGACCTCGGCCAGGCGGCTGCCGCCGATCTTCTGGGTCGCCTCGGCCTGCCGACCGGTCTTCTCCACCGCCCCACCGCGGGCCTGTCCGGAGGCCAGGCCCAGCGCCTGTGCCTGGCGCGTGCCCTGGCCCTGCAGCCCGAGGTGCTGCTGTTGGACGAACCCACCAGCGCGCTGGACGGGGCCGCCGCCCGGGTCGTGCCCGAGGTGGCCCGCACCCTCACGGCTGCCGGAACCAGTGTGCTCGCCGCCACCCACGGCCGCTCCTGGATCCGCGCCGCCGACGCCGTACTCGTCCTCGACCACGGCCGCCTGGCCGCACACGGGCCACCCCAGAGCCTGGACTACCTGATGGAGGGACCATGACCGCGGCACCGTCATGGGGCGTGGTCGCGCTGTGCACCGTCTTCGTCGCGCTGGCCCTGGCACTGGCCCATGCCCAGCGTCTGGCCCTGAGCCGGGATCTGCTGTGGGCGGCGGTCCGCGCCGCGTTGCAACTGGCCGCTGTCGGCGCGGTGCTGGGTGTGCTGTTCGCCGTGGCCGGGCACCGCCCGGTCGGCGGCCTCGGCCGGGCGCTCGCTGATCATCACCATGTTCTTGGACATGCGGGGCTGGCGGGTGCAAGCGGAGCGGCGGGGCCGGCGCATGGTGCGTCCGGTGCGCAGCAGCTTGGCCAGGTCGCGGCGCAGCTGGCCGCGGCCCTGGACGTAGAGGGCCTGGTAGATCGTCTCGTGGCCCACGCGCATCTCCTGGTCGTCGGGGAAGTCCCGGCGGAGCAGGTGAACGATCTGCTCGGGGCTCCAGCGCTGATCCAGGCGCTGTTGGACATACTCGCGCAGCCGCGAGTTGGCGTCGAGCTTGCGGGTCTTGGGTCGCTTCCTGCGCTCGTCCGTGCGGACCTGGGCGGCGTAGGGGCCGTACCGGTGTTTCTTGATGGAGGCGTAGTAGGAGCGGTTGCGGCGGACCTCGCGGCTGATCGTGGACGAGGCCCGGTCCAGCTCGGCGGCGATCGAGCGGATCGAGGACCGCAGACGCAACATGTCGGCGATCTGCGTCCGCTCCTGCTGGCTCAGGAAACGCGAAGAGCCCGGAGAGGCCCCGGGGCCCCTGAGGGGTGCCACGGGCCTCTCCAGGCTCTTGTGCGCTCTGCGACCGTTGCGCCAGACCTTGCCGGTACGCCGGTTGATGCCGACGATCCGGCAGGCCTCTCTGCTGCTGTAGCCCTGGTCCGTGAGCCGGAAGTATTCCTCCCGCTCACGGACGAGCTTCTTGCGCCCCTGCGGTATCCGGCGTTCTTTGCGGATCTCGTCGTCCATCGCACCCCTTCAGAGATGGGGTGTTGCAACGACCACTAGAACTCAAGGGCCAGCTAGGGGGCGTTTCTCTAGGCGGTGACGTTCCCTCAGGCCAGCGGGACGTGGACTGAAGGTCAAGGACCTGTGAAGCTGGCCGCGGTGGCCTGAGGGCCTCACGGCGTGTCACCGCTCCGGCTTGACAACTCCATCGGGAATCTCCTCGACTCGTGATCGATGACCGGGACGGGCACCCCGGTCGCCTGCCCTGATGCGCTGGGTGATGCGGTGCACGGAAAGGCGATCACCCTTCCGTGGTCTTCAGCGGCCCGACGATTCCTCGTTCTCGGTCATCGACGTACCAGTGCTCGGTGATCAGCCGCGGATACCGGGCCTGTAGCGCCGCCATGCTCGTCTCCACGGCATCGTCCTCGGCGAATACGGGAACGAACGCCTCCGGAACGGCCGGTTCGGGCGCTGCGTCCGCCACCAGGGCATCGAGGATCCGGTTGCGCAGCTCGAACGGGTCCTGTGTTTCCCGCAGGGCGGGCCCGTCCGTCCAGCACAGGGTCCAGATGCCCGCCAGCGAGAACGACCTCTCGATCCCCACCGCTTCAGAGGGCGGTTGAGTGGGGGTGACGTCAGCGGCGCCAGGGAGCAGGACGGGCAGCCCGGCTTCGAGCTCGGGGCGGATCCACAGTCCGAGCAGCCGGTTCGATCCCGGTTCATCCCCGAACTGCCGTCGATGGTTGACCAGATAGTCGCTCACGTTCTCGACCGCGGACCTGACGTCGTCCACGCTTCGAACCAACAGGAGCATGTTCATCGGGTACTTCCCTTTCCTGGAGTGAAGTGGCGCTGCACGTGCCCGGTCGTCATGTGCTCAGCGGTGCGGACGGACAGCTGCCCTCGGGGGTGACCGTGGCCGGAAGCCAGGGCCGCCAACCGGTGGAGGTGTAACGGAGCCAGGGTTCATCGGGGCGCTCGCGTGCGGCGAGACCGACCCAGTCGTGGTCGAACATGTGGCGCAGCACGGTGTGACGCGCAATGAGGGTGTCCAACCGCTGCAAGGGTGCCTGCACGATGGCGAGCAGGCGTTGCGGTTCGTGCCTGGTGTGGTGGCCGTCGGTGAGGGACTGCCAGGGCAGGCCGGACCGAAGGTCGCCGGTGTGACCGGTCATGACACCGAGGCCACCGCCGACGACATTGTGGAGGGCCTTGCTGCCGGCGCCGAAGGCCTGGGGGTCGGTGGCGGCGAAGTAGTACTGGCTGTTGATCCAGTGCGCGACGACGAGCGGCGCCGTGAGTATGGTCTCCAGGACGGTGCCGGCCGGGTCGAGGTCGGGGTCGTAGTCGTGGAGGAACAGACGGCCGTGCAGGTCGATGCCCCGGGTGAGGGCGCGGGGTGCGATGAGGAAGGCCGCGTTGTCGGCCAGACCCCATTCGGGGAAGACCTGGGCCCAGTCACGGGCGCGTGTGCGGGTGTGGCGCGCCGCGTGCCGTGGGCGGGGCCGGGAAGGTGCGCCCGGTAGGGTGGCGCAGCGCTCGGCGGCCAGGTGTGCGCCGGCCGTGCGAAGATCGGCGGTGAGCCGGTCGACGTCCCGGCGGTGGGTGTCGGGCAGGAGGTGGGTGTCCAACAGGCGCACGGTGTCGGTGGTGGTGTCGTGTTCGGCCGGAACGAACCGGGTGTCGTCGGGAATGCCGATGCCGCGTTCGGCGAGATGTCGGCGAACCTGCGGATCGTTGAGCAGGGCGGCGGCGGCGCGGGCGTTGGGACCGCCGGGGTGCCCCCCGCATGCACCGCAGTCCAGCGCGGCCTGGTAGGGGTTGTTGTCGGTGTGGGCACGGTGCCCACAGAATACGACGAGGCGTGCGAACCCCTGGGTCAAACCCATCAACGTGAGAATGCCTTCGGCGGTCGCGGTGCGCTCCTCGGAGGTGAAGGCGTCCTCGAGGGAGATCTCGGTCGCAGGGTCGGGGGTGATACGGCGGGTCCACCACGCGCGGGCGGCGCCGACGGCACCGGGAGCGAAGGTCTTGGCCGCGGCCAACGGGCCCAGGAGCCAACCGGCCGATTCGGCGAGCACGAACGGCGCCACCAGGTCGTCCTTGGCGGCGTGCAGGGAGTGGTCGGCCGCGGCCAGTACCCGGCGGCCGGTCAGCGACCGTTCGGCCGCGCGCCGTCGACCCTCGCTGGGGCGTTCGGTGACGGTGTGCCGGGGCGTGATCGGGCCCGGGCACTGGGCACGAGCGGTTCCTCCGGCGAGGTCGCGGTAGCGCATGGCGACGGCGAAGAATCCGGCGAAGCCCAGGGTCTGGTAGTCACCGAGCGCTTCCAGGTGGCGGCGCAGTCCCTCGGAACGGGGATCGATGCAGCACACCACCTGTGCCCGCGGAGGGGCGTCGGTCCACTCGGGCACCGAGCGGCTCAGGGTGCGCAGCAGTCGGCTCCGGTAGTGGTCTTCGTAGGCGTCCAGCCAGACGAGGGCTCGTTGCTCCACCGGGAGTCGGTCGAGGAACCGCGCCAATTCGGTGCGCTGTGCCGCGTCGGTGTCGGTGATCTCCAGGGCCGCCAGAAGGTGGCGGGCCCGATCGTCGGGTTCGGTGGTGGCCTGCCCGGTGTCGAGCAGGTCGGCGGAGGCCGAGTTCCACGCCGTACCGTGGGTATGGGTCTCGGTGAGCGCGGCGGCTTCGGTGGTCAACCGCAGGGCGAGGTAGGCGACCAGGTCGATACCACTGCCCTGCAGTTCGCCCCGCCAGCGGATGTGGGCGGCGAATCCGGGAAGGCATGCCAGATGGGCCTGGAGATAGCGGGTGCGCTGGTCGTCCGGGACACCGAGGGCGGCCAGAGCCTCCGCAACGGCCTGCTCGGCCCGTTCGGGCAGGTCCCGAAGACGTGTACGCACGCGCCGCGGCAGGGTCGTGTCGTGTGCGGCCAGAGCCCGCCACGCGTGGTAGAAGCCTCGGTCGCGGCCGGGCATCCGCCAGGTGGACTGGCCCTCGTCCAAATAGGCCGAGCACCACTGGATCGTGTGGGTGTCGAGGAGGGCGGCCATGTCCGGGGCCAGCGCTTCAGTCGCTGTGCGTGCCTGGCGGATCGGCGGGGGGTTGGTGATGCCCTGGTGCAGATCGGCCGACAGGAGTTCGACCGGGTCGTAGGGCCGGCCGCCGAGGGTGAGCGGTCGGCATCGCAGCACCTCGGGGTGGCGGCGGATCAGCGCGGCACGCACGTCGTCGTCGGTGATCCGCCCGTGCCGCCAGGCCGCCCGCAGCCAGCTCTCGTCCGGGGTGACCCGCGCTCCGAGCAGGTCCGCGGCGGTGATGGCCGCGTCCGCGAACGGGCGGTCCACCAGGCCGGACAGTGGGTTGACCGCGATGAAGTCGGCGAGCGGCCAGGTCGGCGCCAAGAACGCGGCGGCATCGGCGATCACGGCACGCACGGCGGCCGCCGAGGTGGCGGTCTCGGGAGCGGCCTTGGTGATGGGTCCGATGGTCATGGGTTGCGACTCCTCCTGCTGTGATGACGGTGGCGGAACGCGCGACCGCGTGAAGCCCTGGGTCCGCGCTTCCGGGAGGCCCGGGTGGCTCCGGTCAGAGCGCCGGACGCCGTCCGGCGGTCCCGTCGAGGGGCCGGCGATCACGCCCCGGCTCCCTCAGGTAGGGGCACCGGCCGTGGGTGCGGTGCGGGCACCGCACGTGACGGGAGACCCGGAGTGGTGTGCGTGCGCTGCTGTCCGGCGGACAACGCCAACACGTAGAGGCGGTCGCGCCAGCGGCCGAGACCGAGTGCGGATGCCCGGTGGACCAACAGCGCTCCGATCACCGGCACCGCCACCACGATCGCCGGCAACCAGGCCGGAACTGCGGCGGTGGCGGCAACGGGCACGCTCGGGGCCAGGAACTCCGTAACCACGGCCACCACGCCCAGGTAGCCGATCACCGCACCCGGCAGCACGACCACCACGGTGGCCAGCGCCCCCACGGTCGGGTGGCGCCGCAGCCATCCCCACGCCAGCCGTGCGGCGGTGGCCGCGGCGAAGATCAGTAGCGCCGAGCCTCCGGCGTGCGGAGGCAGCCACCAGATCGCGACGGCCACGGCCGCAACCGCGACGGCTCCGGCGAGGACGGCCACCTGCGCCGAACGCGCGGGGGTCGACCGGGGCGCGGGCGGAGCCAGGATGCGGTGGGTGTGGCGCTGCACCGCCGACCCCGAGCCCAGGAACAAGGTGGCTTTGAACAGTCCGTGCGCCACCAGGTGCACCACCGCCGCCGCGTAGAGGCCGAGCGCGCAGGTCATGAGCATGAACCCCATCTGCCCGATCGTGGAGTGCACCAGCGAGCCCTTGACGTCGGGGCGGGTCAGCATGATCGCCGTGGCGGCCACAGCGCTGACGGCGCCGATGGCGAACGCCAGGTGTGTCGCCGCCGGGGCTGCACCGAAGATCGGCGACAGCTTCACCAGGAGCACTCCGCCCGCGTTGACCACGCCGGCGTGCAGCAGCGCCGAGACCGGGGTCGGCGCCGCCAAAGTCGCCGACAGCCACCGGTGCCAAGGCAACTGCGCACACCGTGCGGCTGCGGCGATCACCAGCGAGCAGGCCACCGCCGTGCCCACCGCGCCGCCGAAGGCTACGCCGTTCTGGTCGCGCAAGTCGAGATCGCCCCAGGCGGCGACCGCGAGAACCACCCCGGACCACAATGCGACGTCTCCGATGATGACCACACGTGCGGTACGGCGGGAGGCGTCGATGGCCGAAGGGGCGGGTCGGTACATCCCCACGAGTCGCCACAGGGCGACACCGGTCAGCGACCACGCCACCGCCAGGGTGACCATCGTGACCGCGGCCACCATCACCGCGGTCGCGGCGGTCAGCGCCCCGGCCGTGATGGCGAACCCGGCCGCGGCCGGGTCGCCGCGCAGGTAGCGCAGGGCGAACACCTGGACCACCGCGCTGATCGCGCACACCAACAACAGCACGATCGCCTCGAGGCGGTCGGCCGCCAACCCGGTCCAGACGTGCCCGTCCGGAGCGGCCAACACCATCGCCACCGGTCCGCCGAGGGCCACCGTCACGGCCAGAGCCCCGGCCAGTGCGGTCGTCGACAGTGCCGCGCCCGCGCCCAGCGCGGGTGCCAGGGGTCGCAGGCTCCGGATCGATCCGGTCATCGCCGCGACGGCGGGAAGGGCCGCCAAGGCCACCAGCATCATCCCCGTCACGCGGCCGCACCTTCCGTCTCAGCGCCCTTCGCGGCGCGACCCGAGACCGGGGTCGCGGTGACGTCGGCGGCGATGGTTTCCGAGGGATGTGCGGGCAGGGCACGTCCGTGGAAACCACTGATCCGCACCCGTGCCGACTCACCGCGGGTCACGCGGCGGAGCGGCCGTCCCCGTCCCGCTCCGGGGGCACCGATGGAGCCCGGCGAGCCGGTGTTGATCGTCGCGTCCGGTGACGGGGACCACCGGTGCATCCGACCCCGCGAAGCCTCGTCGGCCGTCGGCTGACCAACGGTCGGCACACGCGCCATCTCGATGCCACCCATGACACTCACCTCCCAAGCACGTCACTGATAACGCGTGTTAGTATACACGACATGGATCGTACGACATCAATAGCGCGTAATGAAAATCGTGCTATCAGTCACCTGCCACGGGGTGCCATGGTGGATATGCAGGAGTGGACGTTTCTCACCAACCACGCCCACGTACTGCTGTGCGTGGTGCGGGATCCCCAGGCCCGGTTGCGGGATGTCGCCGAGCAGGTCGGCATCACCGAACGGGCCGCACAGCGCATCGTGGCGGACCTCGTCGAAGCCGGGTACCTGGAACGAGAGCGCGAAGGGCGCCGCAACCGGTACCGGATGCACCCCGAGTTGCCGCTGCGCCATCCGATGGACCGCGACACCGCCATCGGAGAACTCCTGGCCGTGCTCATCGGCACCCGCAACGGCCCTGACGAGGCCCTGTGACCACCACCGCCCACCCCTACGCGGACGCACGCGTCGCACTGGCCACCAGACACGCCAAGGAGAGGGTCCTGGGCCCGGCCTTGGCCCGCATCCCGGGTCTGCGCCTGGTCCTCGCCGACGACGTCGACACCGACGAGCTGGGCACTTTCACCGGTGAGGTCCCACGCGCGGCATCGCCGTCCGTGACCGCCGTGCGCAAGGCACGCCTCGGTCTACGGTCGACCGGCCTCGGGCTCGCCGTGGCCAGCGAAGGCTCCTTCGGTCCGCATCCCATGGCTCCGATGCTCAGTGCCGGCGACGAGATCCTCGCCTTCCTCGACACCACCCGGGACCTGTGCATCGTGGAGCGCCGCCTGGGCCTCACGAACTTCGCCCACACCACCGCCCGACGCCTCGATGAGACCACCGAGGCGTTCTTGGGCCGAACCGGTTTCGGCCCCCACGCGATGATCGTGCGCCCCCACACCCCAATCGATCCGCAGGACCCCGGCCCTATCAGCAAAGGCATCCGGACCCGCGCCGAACTGGCCGCCGCGATCAACGAGTGCGCCCTACGGTCGGCGGACGGCCTGGCCCGGCTGGAGACCGACATGCGCGCCCACCTCAATCCCACGCGCATGCGCGAGATCGGCCTGCTCGCCGACCGGCTCACCGACCGCCTCGCCACGCTGTGCCCCGCCTGCGGCACCCCCGGATACGGCCAGGTCGACCGAGAACCCGGCCTTCCGTGCGACAGTTGCTCTGAGCCCACATCACAGACCCTCGCCGTCATCCACGGATGCCAGCGGTGTCCTCATCGCAGCAGCCACCCCAGAGACGACGGTCGGGTCAGCACCGACCCCACGTTCTGCGACGGGTGCAATCCGTGATCGAACCCCGCGGTCCGACATCACCGACGCGACCGTCGGCAGGGCCCACCGGCGCAGACCTGACCATCGCCGCGCTGAAACCGCACCGCGTCGGGTTCCGGGAGGCGACCGCGTGGTCGGTCTTCTACATCGCGGTGGCCCTGATCTTCGGCGTGTGGTTCACCCTGGCTCACGGCGGTGAGCTCGGCACCGAGTACTTCGTCGGCTACCTGGTGGAGAAGAGCCTGTCCGTCGACAACCTCTTCGTCTTCGTCATCATCATCACCACCTTCGCGGTACCGGTCGAGCATCAGCACAAGGTGCTGACGTTCGGCATCGTGCTCGCCCTGGCCATGCGGGCGGTGTTCATCGCACTCGGAGCCGCGCTGTTGGCACTGTTCTCCTTCATGTTCCTCGTGTTCGGCCTGCTGTTGATCTACACGGCGATCCAGTTGTTCCGGCACCGCAACGAGGACCCCGCGATCGAGGACAACTCCGTGGTGCGTCTGGCCCGGCGGGTCCTGCCGGTCACCGACGGGTTCGTCGGTGGCAGGATCTTCACCCGGGTCGACGGCCGCCGTGTGGTCACGCCGATGCTCATCGTGCTGATCGCGATCGGCACCGTCGACCTGCTGTTCGCCGTGGACTCGATCCCGGCGATCTTCGGGATCACCCAGGAGCCCTACATCGTGTTCACCGCGAACGCGTTCGCCCTGCTCGGGCTGCGCGCACTGTTCTTCCTGGTGAAGGGCTTGCTCGACCGGCTGGTGTACCTCTCGACCGGGCTGGCGCTCATCCTGATGTTCATCGGCGCGAAGCTGCTTCTGCACTGGGCCCACGTGGACCTGGACGAACGGGTCCCGGAGATCCCGACGCTGGCGAGCCTGGTGGTGATCATCGTGATCCTGGTCGTGGTCACCGTGGCGAGCCTGGCCAAGACCCGCCGCGACCCTACGGCCAAGGCCCACGCGGGCTCACTTCGCGCGCACGACGCCGAGGCCGGGCGCGAGGACACCACCGAAGAGCCGTGAGCCGGGCCGAGCGTCAAAGAACATCCATCGCCGGCCAAGGCCTGCCGCCGGCGCGGTCACGAGCCCGAGCCGGCGCGGACGACACCACGAGTCCGGCGTCGTGGGGCGCGAATTCCAGGGCATCCAACACGGGCGGCGACGCCACCGACGTCTCGACCTCGACCCCGGGTTCCTGAAGGGCGACCGACGACGGGCCTCCGCCAGTGCGGTCTTCGCACGTTCCCGAAGAACAGCCGAAGATGGCACGACGTCCGGTTCACCGAAGGAGCGGATGGTGCGCGGCACATGCGAGGCGTTCATCAGGCGCAGATTCGAGCGACGCGAACGGACCTCCGCGGCGGCCCAGCCGAGGGCGACCACAGAGCCGGACGAGTTATACGACATGAAATACGCGTGCCGAAAAACGCGATACGCACTACGGGAAGGTGGGGTAAGGTACTGGCATGCAGGAGTGGACGTTTCTCACCAACCACGCCCACGTACTGCTGTGCGTGGTGCGGGATCCCCAGGCCCGGTTGCGGGATGTCGCCGAGCAGGTGGGCATCACCGAGCGGGCCGCACAGCGCATCGTGGCGGATCTCGTCGAAGCCGGGTACCTGGAACGAGAGCGCGAGGGGCGCCGCAACCGGTACCGGATGCACGCGGAGTTGCCGCTGCGCCATCCGATGGACCGCGACACCGCCATCGGAGAACTCCTGGCCGTGCTCATCGGCACCCGCATCGACCCTGACCAGGTGGCGTGACCGCCACCGCCCACCCCTGTACGGACGCACGCGTCGCACTGGCCACCGGACACGCCGAACAGCGGACCCCGGGCCTGGTCCTCGCCGACGACGTCGACACCGACGGGCAAGAGCCTTCGCGCGCAGGAGTCCAACCACGTGATACCTCTGACCGCAACCGCCATCGCCGAGGCCACTGGAGGTCGCCTGACCGCCGGCACCGACCCCCTCCTGTGGGTCACGGCACCCGCAAGCATCGACTCACGCCGGGTCCACCCCGGCGGCCTGTTCGCCGCGCTCTCCGGCCGGCACACCGACGGGCACGACCACGCCCCGGCCGCCATCGCCGCGGGCGCGGCGCTGGTGCTCGCCTCACGGCCGGTGGCCGCCCCGGCCGTCCAGGTCGCCGATGTCACCGTCGCGCTCGGCGCGCTGGCCCGCCACGTGGCGGGCCACCTGTCGGCGACCGTCATCGGCATCACCGGATCGAACGGCAAGACCAGCACCAAGGATCTCGCCGCCCAGGTGCTGGCGCACCACGGACCCGTCACCGCCACCGGCGGTTCGTACAACAACGAACTCGGCTTCCCCCTCACGATCCTGCACGCCACCCCCGACACGCGCTACCTCGTCCTGGAGATGGGTGCCCGGGGCCGCGGGCACCTCGGCTACCTGTGCGACCTGGTCACGCCCCATGTAGGCCTGGTGCTCAACGTCGGCACCGCCCACATCGGCCAGTACCCCGACGGACAGGCCGGGATCGCCGTGGCCAAGAGCGAACTGGTCGCCGGACTCCCCGACGCCGACCACGGCGGCCTCGCCGTCCTCAACGCCGACGATCCGCTCGTCTCAGCCATGGCGGACCGCACCCGTGCCCGCCCTCTGTGGTGGAGCCACCACCCCCATCCGACGCGCGTGCACGCCCGCGACGTGCGCCTCACCCAGGACGGTCGCGCGGGATTCACCCTGTGCACCCCCGAGGGCACCGCGCCCGTCACGCTCTCGCTCACCGGTCGGCATCACATCGGCAACGCACTCGCCGTCGCGGCGACCGCTCATGGCCTGGGTCTGGACACCGCGATGATCGCCCAGGCGCTGACCGAGGCACGGCCCAGGTCCGCCGGACGTATGCAGACCATCGTCCGGGATGACGGTATTACCCTCATCCACGACGCGTACAACGCGAATCCGGACTCGATGTCGGCCGCTCTCACCGCGCTGACCTCGGTGACCGCGCGTCGCCGCATCGCGGTCCTGGGAGAGATGGCCGAGCTCGGAGAGCACGCCGCTCAAGCCCATCGCCACCTGGGCGTGCTCGCCGCACAGGCCGCTCTCGACCTCCTGGTCGTGGTCGGCGATGACCACGCCGCCCTGATCGCCGACGCCGCCCGCGCCGCATGCGACCACCTCGACATCGTCTCCGTCCGTGACGCACGGCAGGCCCACGACGTCCTCCACCGCGGCCTTCACCCCGGCGACCTCGTCTTGATCAAGGCCTCCCGGGCCGCCCGCCTCGAAGACCTCGTCGCCGCCCTCAACGACCGCTGAACCGGCCGGAGCCACGACTCGCCTGATCGCGGGGCCCGGCCGCCCGGCCGAGCCGGTCCGCGATCGCCGATCCGATCCCCTCCAGGGCGGGAAGTGATGCCACGATGACCTCGCATCCGTGCCGGTCGAAGTCATGGAGGAACCCATAGAGCCGCTGCGCGTACTGTGCGGCCGAGTCCGGTACCGCGATCACGTGCTGCGCGGAAGACGACACGGCATCACCCGCGAACTCGGGGGGAAGAAGGACACCGACCCGTTGCCCTTGCGCCGCCAGCAGTTCGGCTTCGTCGAGGACCCGGTCCGGTTCGACCAGGAGCACCCGGGCCCGCGGCGCGTAGTGCGACGGGAACTGGCCTGGAACCCGGACAGCGCTCTTGGCCCGCACCGACACGGCACGGCCCAGTACGTGCTCGAGGTCCTCTCGACTCACACCACCGGGGCGCAGGATCGCCGGCTCACCCGTGAGATCGACGATGGCGGACTCGACGCCGACCGAGCACGGGCCACCGTCGAGCACATAGTCGACGTCCGCGCCCAATCCCGCATGGACATGACGGGTCGTCGTAGGGCTGACCTCGCCGAAGCGGTTGGCCGAGGGCGCCGCCACCCCGCCGCCGAAAGCCGTCAGCATCTTCAAGGCGACCGGATGGTTCGGCACCCGCAGCGCGATGGTGTCGAGGCCACCGGTGACCACACGGGGAACACGGGCCGCCCGCCGAAGCACCAGCGTCAGCGGGCCCGGCCAGAAGCGTTCGGCGATGAGGTGCGCCGTGTCGGGCACGTCGGCCGCCCATTCAGCGAGCTGGTGCGCGCCGCCGAGGTGCACGATCAGCGGATGCGTCGTCGGCCGCCCCTTCACCGTGAAGACACGTTCCACGGCGCCGACATTCTCGGCATCGGCGCCGAGCCCGTACACCGTCTCGGTGGGGAACGCGACCAGACCGCCCGCACCCAAGGTGCGAGCGGCGCACTCGATGCGGTCGAGTACGAGTTCGGGTTGGTCCGAAATCACCGTTCACCCCTCGTAACAACAATCTGACACACCGACATTCAGCGTGATCGGTTACCGTGCTGTATGCCGTCGGCTCTCCCGGGGAGTAGCGCTCTCAGCCTATCCTCGCTGGGCGCTGCAGCGTCCAGACGGACGACGGCCCCGCCCCTGCGCTCCGGCGACACCGAAGCCGACGCGCCCAAGAAGTGACAGAGGCCGCGCGGGGGCCGCCGACCTGTCGGGCCGCCTCACGACTCGGGGAGCCCTGCATCTTCGGGGTGTGAGTCTTCACCGCGTGCTCTCTTGTGTCTGGTCGGTCTCGTCCAGTTCCAGGTGGGCCTGGGCCGCGCCGGGCGGGGACACATCGAGCACGTAGTCGCCGAAGCGGCGGATGTGCGCGCTCATGTACGGGGCCAGACAGGCCACGTCGGGCCCGTAGACGCGGTGGCCCTCGTTCCTGAGCTGGGTCAGGGCCGCGGTGATGGCCACGGCGTTGTAGAAGATCACGCAGTTGGCCAGCAGTTCGTTGAACTTGACCAGCAGCTCCATGTGGTCGGGGTCGTTGTCGGCCAGGGTGCCGTTGTTGCCGAACCGCAGCCAGGAGGAGAACCCGTGGAAGGCCTCCACCCGGTTGGTGACGGCGGTGATGCCCTCGCGCAGCTCGGGTTCGTTGAGGTAGCGCAGCAGCACGGTGGTGCGCATCGCCCGCCCCAACTCACGGAACGCCCGGTACAGCCGGTTCTTCTTGGACTCGTTGCTCAGGCGGCGCAGCAGCACCGAGCTGGACAGCCGTCCCTCCTTGATGGACAGCACGGTGCGCATCAGGTCGATCCAGTGGGTGCGTATGAGTTTCCAGTTGATGACCGCGTCCTCGCCGAACAGCGCATCGATGTGGCGGTAGCGGGCGTTGGCGCTGGGGCGGTAGAAGACCAGGTCCTTCCAGTTGCGGATACGGGGCAGCAGCTCCACCCCCAGCAAAGCGGCCAGTCCGAAGGCCGGCAGGGACTGGCCCTGGGTGTCGGCGTGGAGCGTCTCGGGCTCCAGGCCGCTCTCCTGGCGCAGCAGTCCCTCGAAGATGTAGACGGCCTCCCACACCCCGCACGGAATGAAGTGGGAGAACAGCGCGATATAGGAATCGGCGATGTGCCGGTAGGCGATCCCCCCGTACCCGCCATACCGCACGCTCGTCTCCGCCAGGAGGTTGTCGTCCCAGGTGTCGATCTGGGTGCCGTCCGCCCCCACCCGTGAGCCATCGCCCCACCAGTAGGTGACGTCCAGGCAGCTGAAGGCGTTGACCACATCGGCGCTGGCCCGGTTCAGCTTGTGCGCGGTGACGTGCTCGCGGGCGGGCCCGGCGATCTCGTGCGGCGAGAGCCCGCCGCGCAGGTGACGCGACATCTGGTGCGGCCCCAGGTTGGTGCCGTAGGTGAAGCCGATGACCGAGTAGCGGCCCAACGGGTCCTTGATCTTGGGGTCCGACCCCGACAAGGGCCCGAAGTGGCGGTACCAGCCGATCCAGTGCGCGGTCCGGGTGACGATGTCCAACAGCCCGACCTCGTCCATGCGCTCGGTGACCGCGGCCTCCAGCGCGAGCGCGGAGGCGGTGCGCTCGCGGCCGCGGCGCCGCTTGAGCGTGGGCACCCCGTCCTCGTCGATCGCCAGGTCGGCGTTGTCAGGGTAGGCGGCGTCCGTGCGCGCGGCGTGCGCGTCCAGCAGGCCCCGGACCATGTCGCACAGCCCGTCGGCCGTGTCGGGGATGCCCGCCTCGGCGCAGTAGGCGGCGATCTTGCCCTGGGCCTCCTCGGCGCTCATGAGCTGGTCCAGGAAGCTGGCGTAGGAGTCGGCCCCCACCACAGCCACGTCCCCCGTGCGCAGCTCCGAGGCCAGGTAGGAGAACACGCACACCTCCAACTGGCGGCGCACGAAAACCCCCGGCCGACCGCGCTCGCGGATCGTCTTGGCCCAGTGCTCGGAGACGAAGGAGGTATCCAACGCCTCGCAGCCCTCCAGATGGTCAGGGACATACTCACCGCGTAGGTGCCGGTTGGCGCGGATGAACGCCACCGCCCGCAGCACCGAGTCATCAGCGCTGGTGGGCTTGAGCTCCAACACCTCCAGCAGCTCGAACAGCGCTGCCCGGTGGGAGCGGTAGAACCCCGCCATCAGGCCCGTGTAGTTGTTGCCGTGGTGGGCGGAGATCTCCTCGTGCTCCTGCGAGACCTTGGCGACGCCGCCGGCGTCGGCGAGCGGTTTGAGCATCAGCTCCCCGGCCCGCTCGCACACCGCCGACTCCGCCCACGCGGCGGCCTCGCCGTGGGCGTGGGCCTCCCGGGCTCCCGAGAGCATACGGCCGAACACGCCCCACAGCCGTTCGGTCTCGGCCCGCTGGCGTTCGCGGATCTCCTGCAGGCGCTCGCGCCCCTTCTTGTGGATCGCCGCCATCCGGCGGCAGAACATGCCCGCGACCTCATCGCGAGCCCGCACCCGGGCCACGTGGACCAGGCTGACCACCAACGCGATCCGCTTGTCATCGTTGAACTTGCGCAGTTGGGAGATATCCAGCACCCGCGCCTCAGCGGCGAAGTGCTCGACCTTGGCCTTGGGAACCTCTTCCAGCCACACCTGGGTCGGCCCGAGCAGGTCCAGGTCGCGCAGGTGCCGCAGGTGCTGCTTGAACCGCGACAGCGACGGGCGGCGCGCGGACTGTTTGAGGTCGTCGGCCGGGGAGGTGCGCCGTCCCGCAGGGACCTGGAGCAGCCCTTCCATCCGGGCGATGTCGTCGTCCCCCATGCGCTTGGTGATGCCGAAGAAGAACTCGTAGTTGACCTCGGCTCGCACCCGCGCGGCCATCTTGTCCAAGACGGTGAACCCGGGCAGCTCGAAGCTGTTGCGCGTCAGCTCCTCCAAGGCGACGTTGATCAGGTCGGCCGGGTTGTCCTTGACCCGCGCCTCGGCGCGCATGGTCTCCTCGGCCAGGACACGTGCGGCCTCGCGGTCGCTGTTGACGCCCTGGCGGTCGCGGACCAGTGCCCGGTGGTGGCGCCGGGTCCGGTCCGAATCGTGGGCACACTCCACATCGGCGGCCAGATCCAGGCGGCTGCGCACATGACCAACTACAGCGTCGGGGACCTCGTCCATGCGGGGGAAGTACCCCAGCCGTTGGAAGGCCTTGAGCTGGACCACCAGCGCGAGCAGGTGCTCATCGGAGCGGGTGGCGCGCTGGGCCCACTCGATCTCCTTTGGTGAGGGGGTGAAGACGTCGTACAGCTCCTGGGGCGGCACGCTCTTCTTGAACCGGGGGTAGGCGGTGCGGTCGATCGACGCCATCGGTCCTGCCTTGACTACGAAGCGGAAGTGGCGCGGACAACCTAGCGCTACTCGGTGCAGCGTGTCCGGGAAGTAGTCAAACCGTCACCATCAGGTTCAAGCCCAGGGCCTATTGCCGATCCGTCACGTATTCCGGTCGCCCCCCTTGGGCGGCCGGGACGTGCTGGTCAGTGCCGCCGCGCACGAGACCATCCACCAGCTCACCGCGGACCACTGGCGGGTCCTGCCGGTGGACATCTCCGAGTTCGAGAAGTTGGAGGCGTGCGTGACCTGCCTGAGCGTCCTGATTCCCGACCGCCCGCCGCTTCCGGGCACCTGATCGCCCCTGCGCCGAACTGCTCGGCACTCTCCCAAGGGCAGAACGCCCCGCCGTTGGTGAAGGGAACGCTCGACGCGGACGGTCCGTTGGTTCGGCGAAGCCTTCGGCACAAGGGAGAAAGGGCGTTCATGAGCAGTCCGGTCAAGCTGGTCCGCAACGACGAACTGACCTCGGCGGTGGACTACGCCTACGCGGCCTCTGCTCAGGCCCCGGCACGGGTGGTGTGGACCGCGGGGGCCTGTCCCTTGGACCAGGACGGTGTCACGGTGGCCGTGGGTGACTACGCGGGCCAGGCCCACCAGGTCATGCGCAACCTGGCAACCGCCCTGAAGGGTGCCGGGGCCGAGCTCAACGACGTCGTCAAGACGACGGTGTACGTGGCCTCCGACCGGCAGCAGGACCTGGTCGAGGCCTGGGAGGTGGTGCGCTCGTACATGGGTGAGCACGACGCCCCCGGCACCCTGCTGGGTGTGACCGTGCTGGGCTACGACCACCAGCTGGTCGAGGTGGAGGCGGTGGCCGTCACTGGCTGAGCCGGATCAGCCCCGGGCGGGGGCCGCCCCTCGACGGTGGGCGGCCACCCGTTCGCGGCCGGCACAGCGGCGTGAGCAGTACCGGCGCCGGCTTCCGTGCGCGGTGTCCACGAATACCCGCTCGCAGCCGCGCGCCGCGCACGTCCCGCCCGGCGGGCGCTGCCGTTCGCCGATGAGCTGGGCCAGCACCAGGCTGGTGGAGGCCAGGAACCACTCGGCCAACGGTGCTTCTTCGTCGTCGCTGTCCACGTGCAGGTGCCAGCGGTGGGCGCCTCCGTGGTTGGACAGCCGGGGCGGGTACGCGGTGCGGGCGAGCAGGGCGTTGACCCGTTCGGCGGCCAGGTCCACGGTGTCGGCGGCCAGCACTGACCGCAGTTCGGCGGCGGCCGCGCCCAGTGACACCACGTCCTCGGGCGTGGGTCCGGGGTCGACTTCGCCGTGCTCGCGCAGGACCACGGCGACCTCGGCAGGTGTGACGTCCTCGGCGGCCAGCGTGTCGATCAGGTCGGTGGCGCGGTCGACGACGGCCTGGGTCGCGCCTATGGCGACCACGCTGGGTGGCTTCACGCTGTCATTGTAACGCCCATGGCGTGGTATGGCGTTACCCCGTAGCGTCCTGTGGGTGACCAAGCGCTACGGACTGCCCCGGTACCTGTTCGGCGCGGCCGCGGCCCGCGCGGGCGACGAGATGTCGGGGCCCGCCCTGCTGCTCCTGGGGGTGGCGGCCACCGGCGCCGCGACCACCGGTTCGGCGCTGCTGGCCGGGATCACCGCGACCGCCGCCGTCGGCGGACCCGCTGTGGGCGTCCTGCTGGACCGGGCGTCGCGCCCCGGCCGCCTCCTGGCCGTGATCCTCGGCGTCTACGCGGCGGGGCTGGCCGCGGTGGTGCTGCTCCTGGAACGTGTTCCCTTCGCCCTCGTGGTGGCACTGGCACTGGGCATCGGCCTTCTGGGGCCTGCGCTGTCCGGTGGGTGGACCGCGCAGCTGCCCCGGGTCCTGGCCCCGGAACGCCTGGCTCGGGCCAACGCCTGGGACGCGATGACCTTCAGCACGGCCAGCCTGGTCGGACCGGCGGTGGCCGGGGCCGTGGCGGCCTGGGCGGGGGCTCCCGCCGCGGTGGTGGCCTCGGTGGTCCTCATCGCCTTCGCGGTGCCCGCGGCCTGGACCCTGCCCGCCCGGGTCAGTCGCCCCGAACCCTCGCCCGTGCTCGGTGAGCTGGCCTCCGGTGCGCGCGCGGTACTGGGCAGCCGGGCACTGCTGCGGGTCACACTGGCCTCCACGGTCTCCATCGCGGGGACCGGGATGATCGTGGTCAGCGCTCCCCTGCTCGGTGAACGCCTGCTGGGCGCGGCGGAGAGGGGCGCGATGCTGTTGTCGGTGATGGCCGCGGCGGCCCTGCTGGCCAACCTGGTGCTGGCGCGTCGGCCATCGCGGACCCGCCCCGAGACCGTCGTGCTGGTGTGTGTCCTGGTTCAGGCCGCGGGCGTGGGCGGTGTGCTTCTGGCGCCCTCCGGCGCCTGGCTGGTCCTGGCCGTCGCCGTGGTGGGCGCGGCCGAAGGGCCCCAGCTCACGAGCCTGTTTGCGGTCCGGCACCGGGAGGCGCCCGAACGGTTGCGCAGTCAGGTGTTCACCACCGCCGCGAGCCTGAAGGTCAGCGCTTTCGCCGCGGGCGCCGCTCTGGCCGGTCCACTCGCGGACCTGTCCCTGCCCGTCTGCCTGGCGGTGGCCGCGGCCGTCCAGGTCTGCGCCGCATTGACCTATCTGGCGGTGCGCCCCGAGCGCGATCCCAGGCGGAGCCGGGACGCCCACCTCGGCAGCGGCTGAATTGCGGACCGGAACTGACCGGCATGCCTGGCAGTATCGAGCTATGAAGTCGACTTCGGCCCGGCTGCTCCAGCTGCTGTCCCTCCTCCAGACCCGCAAGGACTGGCCCGGTGCGGACCTCGCCGAACGCCTGGAGGTGAGCGCGCGCACGGTCCGCCGCGATGTGGACCGGCTCCGGGAACTGGGCTATCCCATCCGGGCCACGATGGGTAGCGGCGGCGGCTACCAGCTGGGCGCCGGTGCCGCCCTGCCGCCGCTGCTGTTGGACGACGACGAGGCAGTCGCGGTGGCGGTGGGGCTGCGGACCGCGGCCCAGGGCGGGGTTTCGGGGATCGAGGAGACCTCGGTGCGGGCCTTGGCCAAACTCCTGCAGGTGCTGCCCTCCCGGCTGCGCCGACGGGTGGACGCCCTGGGCTCCTTCACCGTGCCGATGCCGGGTGAGGGGCCCACCGTGGACTCCGAGACCCTCACCCTGGTGGCCGCCACCTGTCGTGACAGCGAGCGGCTGCGCTTTGACTACGAGAGCCACGAGGGGGTGGACACCCGCCGCCTCGTGGAACCGCACCGGCTCGTGTCCCTGGGGCGGCGCTGGTACCTGGTGGCCTGGGACACCGACCGCGAGGACTGGCGCACCTTCCGGGTGGACCGCATGCGCCCCCGCACCCCCACGGGACCGCGCGTGCCCCCGCGCGACCCTCCCGAACAGGGGGTGGCCGCCTACCTGGCGCAGCGGTTGAACCTGCACATGTGGTCGAACCAGGCACGGGTTCGCCTGTTCGTCTCCGCGGAGGAGGCCGAGCGTACCTACGCGTCCACCATGGGGCGGGTCGAAGCGGTCGACGAGCACTCCTGTGTGCTGGTGTGCGCGGGCGAGGACATGAACGACATGGCCTGCTTCCTGGGGATGCTCGACATGGACATGGAGGTCGAGGAACCGCGTGAGCTGCGCGAGGCGATGGCCCGCCTGGGTGAGCGCTTCTCCCGCGCCGGGCAGGAACCGGCAGGAGCGCAGGAGCCAGCGGGCGGGCAAGTACCCGAAGGACCGTAGAACCGCTGCCCCGTGTGCTAAGCGTTGAGGCCCGCCCCACCCAGGGAAGGCACCGCGTGACTGAGACACCACGGCACGATCCCCCGCTCACCGACCGTGCGCTACGGGCGGTGGAACTCGCCGGTCATGAGTGCCAGGCCGTCAGGCACAGCTACTTGGGCAGCGAGCACCTGCTCGCCGGCCTGGTCCGTGAAGCTGAGGACCACGAGGAACAGGCGCTGGTCGGCCTCACCCCGCACGCGGTGCGCCGGGAGTTCGTGCGCATCATCCCCCCGGGCCACCAAGTACCAGAAGGCGAGATCCCCTTCAGCCCGCGGGTACAGCGGGTGCTCCGCTACGCCTTGGAGGAGTCCCGCCGGCTCGGGCACGCCGAGATCGACACCGGCCTCCTGCTCCTGGGGGTGCTCAACCTCGGGGACGGGGTAGCCGCCCGGGTCCTGCGCCGCCTGGACGTCGACACCGCCAAGGCCCACAGTGAGATCCTCGCCAGACTGACGGGCGAACCCCCACACGACGGGAGTCATGAGTAGGTGTACTCACAAAACCTGGGTACGAACACCGATGAGCGGGAACACCTTCTCCTTCTAAGTTGGCTGCCATGACAGACTTCCTCATCGGCCACACCGCAATGGTCCTCCACTACTTCTTCTACGCCTACGTGGTTTTCGGCGCGCTCCTGACCTGGAAATGGGCCTGGACTTTCTGGGTGCACCTCCCGGTGGGCGCCTACGCGCTCGGGATCGTCACCATCGGCTGGCCGTGCCCCCTCACCGACGTCGAGAACTGGTCGCGGGCCAACACCGGCCGGGAGATCATGGAGTACGGGTTCATCGACTACCACATCACGGGCGTCTTCTACCCGGAGGACCACCTGATGACGTCGCGGTTCGTCATCGCGGGCATCGTCGCGGTCGGCTACGCGGTCCTAGCCTGGAAGATGTACCGGAAGCGGTCGGGGAAGGCCGAGTCAACGCTGTCCCGATAGCCCCGGAAACCCCCGGTTGGGCGAAGTCGGCACAGGGAGCCACCAAAGAAGCTACGTTGGGGAGTCATTTATTTTCGTAGAGTGATGGAAGTGGGGCTTCCGCATGCCCGACCAGACCCGACACCCCTGCCCGGAACTGCGTGGCCTCAGCGCTCCCCCAGTCCTGCGCCCGCTACGGACCGGTTACCGGATCGCCCGGTGGGACGCGCCGTCGGAACTGGCGCCCGAATGCCGGGAACGGCTCCACACCGTACTACGCGACCTGGCGGCCCGGGCCTTCGGCGCCGACCACTCCGGGTACTGGCGCACCCGCGTAGCCTCCGGGTTCTTCGACCAGGTCTCCTCGCTCGCCCTGGTACTGGACCGCGACGGGGAACCCGTCGCCTGGGGCGGCTACCACCGGCGCCGCTTCGCCTCGCGCCGGGCCCTGTACCTGGACGCCGCCGGTGTGGTCCCGTCCCACCGGCGCGCCGGCCTCTCCGCCGCCCTGATGACCCACTTCCTCAGCCGTGAGGTCCTGGCCCACCCCCTGGCCAACACCTACGTGGTACTGCGCACCCGTCACCCCGCCGTCTACGCCGGATGGCGCAAAGGGTTGGGCCCCGCGCGCGTCTTCCCCCGCCAGGACCGCCCCGTCCCGCACCTGGTGCGACGCATCGCCACCGACGCCGCCGGATGGCTCGGCGACGGCCCCCGGCTGGAGCCCGAAACCCTGCTCGTGCGCGACGCCTACCGCATGTTCGACGGAGACATCTACGGGGTGGACCCTTGCAGCGGTGACACCGACCTGGACGCCCGCTTCGCCCGCGAGGTGGGCCCCAAGGACGCCATGCTGGTCGTCGCGCGCATGGGCGTGCTCCCCCTGGCCCGTGCCACCCTGGGCCGGATCCTGACCTCGCGTGCACACCGCGCGCCCGCCACCGGCTGGCGGACCGCCCCGGCGCCGGTCGCCAAGGACCTCACCGCGGACGCGTCCGCCACCGAAGCGGTCGGCCTCACCCTAGGGGGACGGCCTTGACCGTGGGCCTGCTGTAGACCAACCCCCCTATGTCCCGCACCTGGTCCATGACCCCGGCCAGCCGCAGGCTCTCCGACCAGGTCATGTCCGGGCTCTCCCGCTCACCCGCGGCCAGGCACCGGGCCACCTCCTCGGCCTCGTACTCGTAGCCGTTGGCCCGGAAGGGCCGGTCGAACCGCTCCGGCTCAGCGCCCTCCCGGTGCAGGACGAAACCTGTGGTGGTCCAGAAGCTCTCGATCTCGATCCTGCCCCCCGAGCCCGCCAGCACGGCCCAGTTGGGCAGCGACGAGCGCGAAGCGCAGTTCAGGGTGGCGGTCACCCCGTTCTCCCCGCGGGCGAGCACCGTCGTGCCCGTGTCCACCATCCGGTCCGGGGACAGCTGCCGGGTCGCACCCACCACGGTCAGCTCCCCCAGGTAGTGGGAGGCCAGCGCCAACGGGTACACACCCAGGTCCAGCAGTGCGCCGCCGCCGAGATCGGCGTTGAACAGGCGGTGGTCGGGGTCGTAGGGGATGTTGATGCCGAACTCGGCCGACACCGAGCTCAGTTCCCCGATCGCGCCCTCGGCGACCAGGTCACGGGCCAACCGGTAGGCGGGCAGGTAGCGCGTCCACATCGCCTCCATCAGGAAGCGGTCGTTGGCGCGGGCGGCCGCCACCAACTCCGACACCTGCAGGGCGTTCATCGCCATGGGCTTCTCGACCAGAACGTGTTTGCCCGCGTTGAGCATCAGGAGCGTGTTCGGGTGGTGCCAAGGGTGGGGGGTCGCCACGTACACGACGTCCACGTCGGGGTCGGCCGCCAGCTCCGCGTAGCTGCCGTGCCTGCGTGCAATCCCCCAGGCCGATCCGAACTCCTCGGCCCGGTCCCGGGTACGTGAGCCCACCGCCGTGATCCTGGCGGAGGGGGCGGCCCGAAGGCCCTCGACGAAGGAGTGCGCGATACCGCCGGTCCCGAGCACGCCCCAGCGCGGCCCACCGTTGTGTTGTGTCATGATCGCATCCTAAAAACACGGTCATGTCGGGGTCGAGACGTGGAAGGTCCTCGGTTTGCGAGCGTTGGAACCGTACGGTGGCCGAAGAGGCCACATACGTGAACGGAGGAGGAATGTCGGAGACACTCGCCCGGAGGTTGGGGGTCGAACCCGGGGACCGGCTGCTCGTCCTGAACGCCCCCGAACGCTACCTGCGGCTGTTGGACCCCCCGCTCGACATCCACATCGACCTCGGGCCGATCGAGGGCGCCGACTACGACGACGTGCACTTGTTCGCCCTGGACCGGGGCACCGTCGACCGTGAGGGGCCGCGTGTCCTGGGTCTCATGAGCGCCAAGACGCGGTTGTGGGTGTGCTTCCCCCAGCGCGGCGGCACCATCATCACGGACCTGGCCGCGGACAAGGGCTGGGACACCCTCACCGACGCCGGATGGCGCAGCACCACCCAGGTCCGGATCGACTCGGACTGGGCGGCGCTGCGCTTCGAGCCCCACTGATTGCCGCGACCGCTGGGCCCGCGGGCCCAGCGGGTTGGGTCAGCGACTGTCGATCCGCACCGATCCGCTGGTGGTGTTGGCCTCGATCCGGCTGTCGGCGTCGGCGGAGGTGTCCACGCCGAAGTCGCGTGAGCCCGAGGTCGAGTCGCCGCTGATGTCGTAGGCCTCGTCGGGAACGCGGGCATTGACGCTGCCGCTGGTGGTCTCCACCGCCATCAGGTCGAAGGAAGTGTCGGTGTCGATCTCGATGCTCCCGGAGGTGGTGTCCGCCTCCAGAGTGCTGAACCCGCTGCCAATGGTGGCGTCACCGCTGGTGGTCGAGGTCCGCACCTCTTCGGCTGCGAAGCCGGTCAGGTCGATCGTGCCCGAGGTGGTCGAGGCTTCCAAGAGGTCGCCCTCGCCACTGGCCCCGATCGTTCCACTGGTGGCGCCGAGCACGGCCGAGCCCGTCACGTCGGCCAGTTCGATCGCGCCCGAGACCGTGGTCACCTCCACGTCCCCGGCCGCTTCGGTGACCTCGACGTCACCGCTGGTGGCCTCCACCTCCAGGTCACCCTCGAGGTTTTCCACGGTGATCTCCCCGCTGATCGTCTCCAGCTTCACCTGGGTCCCTTGGGGGACGGTCACGTCGTAGTCCGCCGAACACGAGTGGAAGAGCGAGATGCCACCGCACTGAGCCTCGACGCCCAGGCCCCCGTCCCGTTCGGTGATGTCCTCGTCCGGCTCCGACAGCGGGCTGCCCCGGAGATCGCGCTCCAGGAGGACGTCGTCCCCCTCACCACCGCGCAGCGTGACCTCACCGCCGGTCAGGTTGGCCAGTTCGAAGGAGTCCGCGCCCTCGAAGCTGTCCTCTTGGGCCGACTGGCTGACCGAGACGTTGCCCAGGACGGAGACGGCTGTCACCACCACCAGGATCAGCACGAGAACGCCGCCCAGGAACATCCAGGGGCCCAGGCGGAAACGGCGCGGCTCCTTGCTCGATGAGGCGTACAGGCCTCGTGCCTGGAAAGTCATGTTTCTTCCTTTCTTGGAAGGCGGGGCCCTCCTTCTGCTTCGGTGCTGTGTCAGTCCTTGGCGGCGCCGCGCAGGTAGCGCAGCACCGCCTGGACCCTGCGGTGGTCGTGGTCGTGTTGGCCGAGGTCGAGCTTGGTGAAGATCGACCGGATGTGCTTCTCCACCGCCCGCTCCGTGATGACGAGCCGGTCAGCGATACCCGCGTTGTTCACCCCTTGTGCCATCACCTCCAGAACCTCGGTCTCCCGCGGGCTGAGGCTCTCCAAGGCGCGGTCCCCGTGCCTGCTCAGGAGCTGCGAGACCACTTCGGGGTCGATCGCCGCCCCGCCGTCGGCCACCCGGCGCAACACCGCCAGGAAGTCCTCGATGTCGGCCACCCGGTCCTTGAGCAGGTAGCCCACCTTCGAAGCTCCTCCGCCGAGCAGGTCCGCGGCATAGCGGCTGACCACGTGCTGGGACAACAGCAGGACCGCTACCTCGGGATGTGTCTCCCGGATCTTCACCGCCGCCTGGATCCCCTCCTCGGAGTAGGTGGGCGGCATCCTGATGTCGACCAGGCAGAGGTCGACGTCCGGGTGCTCGCCCACAGCCGCGATCAACGCGTCGGCGTCCCCCACCGCCGCGACGATCTCCACCCCCGAGTCCTCCAGCAGCCGGGCCATACCGCTTCGCAGCAGTACGGAGTCCTCAGCGATGATCACGCGCGGATCCGGCCGCTTGCCGTCTGTGCTGTCCACGCTCACGGTCATGCCTCCCAAGGGATGTCTGCGGTCAGGACGGTGCCCGCACCGTCCGGACTGTGTACGGTCAGCATCCCGTCGACGGCGTCCACCCGGTCCCACAGCCCGTAGAGCCCGGTGCCCGCCTCCGGGTCGGCCCCGCCGACCCCGTCATCGGTGACGGAGAGGCGCAGCCGGTCACCCGAACGTCCCGGGTGCGGTACCCGTTCGACGGCCACGGTGACCTGCTCGGCCCCCGCGTGCTTGACGATGTTGGTCAGGGCCTCGCAGGCCACGTAGTAGGCCACGCCCTCGGCGCGCGGCGAGGGGCGCCCGTACAGATCCACGTCCACCTGGACCGGGACCGCGGCGCGTTCGGCCGCGACCGGCAGCGCCGCCCCGAGCCCGTGGTCGGTCAGGACCCTCGGGTGCAGTCCGCGCGCCACCTGCCGCAACTCGGTCATGACCTCCTTGGACTCCTTTTGGGCCTCGGCGATCAGCTCCCGGGTCCCGTCGGGGTCGTGGGCCAACTTGGCCCGTGCCCGGGTCAGGGTCAGTGCGAGCAACCGCTGCTGAGCACCGTCGTGCAGATCGCGTTCGATCCGGCGGCGTTCGGCCTCGGCCGCGTCGACCATGCGCAGCCGGCTGTCCTGGACGTGCAGGAGCCGACGCCGCATGCGCACCTCGGGGGCGTCGAAGAGCAGCAGGCGGTGCAGGAGGACCTCGGAGGAGATCATGTACGGTGCCACGCGCAATCCCACCACTGCGGCCAGCGGCCCCAGCACGACCAGGGACAAGGGGCTCACCAGGTCCCCCGGAGAGCCCTGGGACAGGACGTACACGGTGCCGAAGAGGGCGCCCACGGCTGCGGCACCGCCGCACACCACGAGGACCACCACGAGTCCGCCGGCGAGCAGGCCGTGGAGCCCGGCGACGGTGGTGTAAACCACCATCGACCAGGCCTCCCGGCCGAAGACGAACCGCCACACACGCCACCAGGGACCGCGGGCGGCCATCGGGTCGGGCGGGCTCGTTTCGACGATCCCGAACACGTTGGCCAGCCGGTCCCGCTGGACCCTGCAGGCGAGCCGGGCCAGCAGGGTGGCGGTCACCGGCAGCACCACCAGGAACCCGACCAAATCCCTGGCGATCTGGATGGCGGTGACGCCGACCAGCATGTCCGAGTCCCGCGTCCAGGGCGGGTACAGCCCCACTCCGACCCAGGAGGCCGCGGTGAGCAGCAGCACCGCCGGCAGCAGGTAGAACAGGGCCAGCGCCAGGGAAGTCATCAGGTGCAGGATCTCGACCAGCCGCACCCGCCATCCGCCGCCGTGGGCGTCAACAGGGAAGGGCACGTCGACGGGGCCGATCACCCGGGCCCCCGCCCGTCGACCGCCCCGCGCCCGCTGTCCATGTGTGCCGCTCACAGGACCAATCTAGATTTCTGGGTGCTCGCAGACGAGGCCATCTGCACGAGGAAAACGGGTGGTGCTGGCACTACCCCGGTCCTGACAGCGGCACGTGGTCGAATGGGTCCAGGAGCAACGGAAGGGCGACGGGTGGACGACGAGCGGAGCAGGACTCTCCCGGTGAGTGCGCTGGACAGTGGTGAAAGTCCGGGCAGTGGGGTGGACGGCGGTCTGGAGCGATACCTCGTCGGGTTCGGAGCGGACGAGTGGATCGCCTGGCAACGGGAGGTGCCTCAAGAGGTCGTCGACCGGCTGGCCGGTCTGCTCGACCACGGCGGCGACCACCACCTGGTGCACGAGTACGAGCTCACCGGGGAGGCGCTGAGGCGTGCGGCCCACATGGTCGGTTTCACCCCGCGTCCGGACCTGACCTACTTCCTGTCCACGGTCCAGGCCGTCCACGGCCGGCCGGTCGGCCCGGTTCTGCGGGACATCGGGCGCGTCAACGACTTCTTCCGGTTGGAAACGCAGCAGCCCGAAGCGGGCTGGGGTTCGGTCACCGGTGACGGGCTGACCGAGGAGCGTCTGGCGGACGAGGTGGCGCGGGTCCGGTCCCGACTCGCGGCGCTCTCGGGTGCGCGACCGGAGTCGGTGGAGTGGCGGGTGGGTGCCTCGCTGTTCCACCAGGGTCTGGCCTCCCGGCTGCTCTCCCCCGTCTTGGCGGCGGGAGTGTGCCACGGGGTGGGGTTGAGCGCGCCGGACTTCTTCCTCGACACCCGCCGCGAGGGCCCGCTGGTCCTGCGCACCGTCGAGCTCCGTGTCCCCGAGCTGTCGGGTCCCGCCGAGGTCGCTGCATGGCTGGATGAATCCCTGGTGGGACGGGTCCTGGCCCCGGTCGAGGACGCGCTGACCCGGGTCGGCCGTATCTCGGCCGGACTGCTGCGGGGCAACACCGGGGCGGCGTTGGCGGGGGCCGCGCGCGCCCTGGGCAGGGAACGTCCCGAACAGCGCGGCGAAGCCGAGCGGGTGGCAAGGTTGATACTCGAACGCGACGCCCTGTCGGGGACTGGCGCGTACACGGGAAAGGACCCCGAGGGACTTGCGGTGTTCCGGCGCTCCACCTGCTGCCTGTACTACCGGCTGCCGGACGGCGGCCTGTGCGGCGACTGCGCGCTGCGCCCCTGAGCGGCCGAGTTCCTGATCGGCCCGCGCGTGTCCGTTCCCGGACACTGTCCGGGTGCGGCCAACGCGCGGTTCTGCCCGACCCCGAGGTGTACCTTTCCCGCGAGGCTTGAGGAGAGGGGACGGCATGGCGGGTTCCAGGGGAGGGCCGCCCGGTCACTGGCAGGGGCCGGGATACGGGCCGCCAGTGCACCCGGCTCAGCTGTATGGCCAGCAGCAGCGGCCCCCGACAGCCGATCCCCCGCCCACCGACCGGGAACGGCTCTGGAAGCCGCTCTTAGGCGCGACGTTGGCGATGGTACTCGCCGGGGTCGGCGTGGCGGTGACCGCCGGATTCTTCGCCCTGATCTTCGTCGCGCTCTTCGAGGAGCAGTCAGGGCTCGCGCTCCTGTACCTCCTGGTGGGTTTCAGCCTGCTCTGCGGGGTCGTCGCACTCATGTGGCTGGTCCTCAAACGGCTGGGAGTGTCCCTGCCGTTCCTCTTCGCTGTGCTGGTCCTCGCGCCGGCCGCGGGTACCGGGATCTCCTCCCTCGGCTTGCTCTTCACGGGGCTGGACGTCTGGGGATCCGTCGCGTCCCGCCTCGTCGCGTTGGTGCTGAGCTGGCTGTGGGCCTTCCTGATCATCCGCTGGCGCCTGACCCGGGCGCCGGTCCTGCCCGTGCGGCTGCCCGCGGCCGTGGCCGCGTTCGCGCTAATGGTGCCCCTCACGGCTGTGGTGGCGGAGGAGGCCCAAGTCCTGTGGATAAGCCAGGCCCAGCCCGAAGAGCTGGACATGGTCGTCCTGGACCATCCCGAGTGGACCGCTGTCGCCGTCAGTTACCGGGACAACGGCGGATACTTCCAGCGATACGAGTCCTCGGACGAGGTAGAGAACACCGTCCGTCTCGACTTCGTCGAGGACCCGGAGCAGTCGGTCGACGGTGCCTGCGGTGACCTCCTGGAGCTCTGCGAAGTCCGGGATGACCTGGTGCTGGTCACCGACGAGGACAGCGGCCAGTTGAGCGAAGTCCTCATGGACGTCGGCGATGAGGTCTACAGTCTCGGCCTCAATGTGCGGGGCAATAACGACCACCCCACTGACCTGGTGGAACTCAGCGACCATGTCCGTCCCAGTGCCTCCGGCGACCACCGCTGGCTCGCCAAGCTGGTCATCCACGCAACGGACTATCGAACCTGACGGGAATACTTGGTGGAAACAGCGAGCGGTGGACAGGCCGGGAACCAGCCGGGGCCGGGACACGGCTCACCAGGGCAGGAGCCCCTTTCCCGGCTCGACGAACCATCGTCGGTCCCGCCGCCCAGCGCCAAGGAACTGTGGTGGGGTCCGGCCTTGGCCGCGACGGTCGCGGCGGTGTGTTCCCTAGGCGGTATGGTCCTGGCCCCCGTGGCCGTGGTCCTGCTCGACTTCGCCAGGTACGAAGGAAGCTTCGTGGGCGGCACCATCATCGTCGCGTTCAGCGTGGGCCTGTTCCTCCTTCTCACCTTGATCACGGGCGCGCGGCTCCAATCCCTGGGTGAGCCCCAGTGGTTCCGCATAGCTCTCCTGGTCCTGGCCCCGCCCCCGTTCATCGGCTTCTACATCGTCGTCTACGTAGTCATGGCCTCCGGCATCTCGGGCGGACTCGCGTACTTTCTCGTCGCCTTGGCCCTGATCTGGGCGTGGGCGTTTCAGATCATCCGTTGGCGGCTGACCGGGATCAGGCTCCTGCCCTGGCGCCTTCCGACGGCGGTGACGGGCTACTCCTTACTGGTAGCGCTGCTCATCTGGGGCGCTCAAGAGGTGCAAGGGCTGCTCCTGCGCCAGGCCCAGCCCGAACGCCTGGAGATGATGGTCCTGGACCATCCCGACTGGCAGGCGACGCGGGCCGTTACCGAAACGGTGGAGGGACACGAGAGCTATTCCCAGACCTACACCACCGCCCGAGAGGGGATCGCCGACGTCGACCTCAGCTTGGTCCTGAACCCCGAGGCTTCCCAAACCCAAGTCTGCGAAGCACCTCTGGCGGAGTGTGAGCGCCGGGGCGATCTGCTCGTGGAGGTACACCGGGGCACCCAGCGCCACATCTTCTTGGACATCGGCGATGAGGTGGTCAGCCTCCGTTGGCGCGGGGGCGGTGGTGGGAGCGAGCCCGAGCAGCTGGTGGAGCTCAGTGACCACATCCGTCCCAGTACCCCTGACGACCACCGCTGGCTTTCCGTGCTGCTCTTCCGCGATCCCTGAGCACCGCAGGTCCCGTCGATAGTCCGGATCGAACTTCCGCATACTTCCCTAAACTTCCCTCCAAGAGGGTAATATCATGGAAGTTTAGATCTTTTTATTGCCATCAGGGAGAACAGTGACCCAGAAGTACTACTCGGTGGACCAAGTCGCGGACCTGCTCGGCCTCCACGTGAAGACGGTGCGCGCCTACGTCCGCGAAGGGCGCCTGGCGGCCACGCGGATCGGCAAGCAGTACCGGATCCGGCGCCAGGACCTGGAGGAGTTCACCGGGGGTCCACTGGCCGGCGAGGAGCCATCCACCGCATCGGAAGCACCGCACGCCGAGGTGTCCAGCATCGTCCAGGTCGACGGGGTCGACCGGGTCACGGCCGACCGCCTGATCACCCTGGTCACGGCGGCCGCGGCCGGGGATCCGGGCGGGCGGGCGCGTGCGCATGCCCAGGTCGTCCACGACCCCGAGCGCGCCAGGCTGAAGATCGTCGTCGTGGGCGGCCTCACGGCCACGGCGACACTGCTGGGATACGTCGACTCCCTGGTCGAGCGCGGATGAGCAGCATCCGGCCCTACACCGGAAGGAACCAAACCCATGCCCCACGACCTCAAGGACTGGAACGACGACCCAGTGCTGGTCTGCTCGGCCGAGGGTGAGCCCGTACGCGACGCCGGCGACGTCATCGGCGACGCCTTCGGCCTCGGCGCGGCCTGGATCGCGCTGCCCGCCGAACGCCTGGACCCGGACTTCTTCCGCCTGCGCACGGGCGTGGCCGGTGAGTTCCTGCAGAAGTGCGCCAACTACCGGCTCCGGCTGGCCGTCCTCGGGGACATCTCCGAGCAGGTGGCGGCCAGTGACGCCCTGCGCGACCTCGTGCGCGAGAGCAACCGGGGCGGACAGTGCTGGTTCCTCCCCGACCTGGAAACCCTGGCTGACCGCCTGGCCCCCGCCTGACAGGACCAAACCAGGGTGTTTCACGATATGAGAAAGTAATCTCATTATTAGAGACTTGGTGGTAGCGTCGATCGCCCACACCCCCGACGCGAAGGACGGCTCGCGATGGCCGAGTACACCCACGGGCAGCACCCGACAGTCACCAACTCCTATCTGTGGCGGAACGCGGAGAACTCCGCCGCCTACGCCTTGGAGGAGATGCGCCCCGGCCGCTCCCTGCTGGACGTGGGGTGCGGCCCCGGCAGCATCACCGTCGACCTCGCCCGCAGGGTCGCCCCGGGGCGGGTGATTGCGGTGGACGCGTCAGCCGAAGCGGTAGACCAGGCCCGCGCCACCGCGGCCGCCGAAGGGGTGGACGACATCGACTTCCTCGTGGGCGACGTCCATGGACTCGACCTGCCCGACGACACCTTCGACGTGGTCCACGCCCACCAGGTCCTGCAGCACGTGGCCGACCCGGTGCGTGCCCTGGCCGAGATGGGCCGTGTCGCCCGGCCGGGCGGTGTGGTGGCGGCCTGCGACAGCGACTACTCGGCGATGCACTGGTACCCGCGCCTGCCCGAACTGGACGCCTGGATGGACCTGTACCAGCGGGTGGCCCGAGCCAACGGCGGCGAGCCCGACGCCGGACGCCACATGCTGGCCTGGGCACACGAGGCCGGGTTCACCGACGTCACCTACGTGGCCGAAGTGTGGAGCCATTCCGCACCCGAACGCCGGACCTGGTGGGGGCGGATGTGGGCGCGCCGCATCCTGGAGTCGGCGCTGGGCACCCGAGCGGTCGAGGCGGGTTACGCCACCCAGGCGGACCTGGAGGCGGTCTCGGCGGGCTGGACCCGCTGGAGCGGGCACCCCGACGGCGTCTTCGTCGTCCCCCGAGGCGCGATCCTGTGCCGTGTCTGAGGACGCCGTGGTCAGAGGCCTCCCACAAGGGCCGAGGCGAAGCTGGCGGTGATCGCTCCGGGGGCAGTGATAGCAGTGCCGACAACGACGGAGAACGCACCGGCGCGGAGTGCCTGGCTCCCCTCTGCCGGAGTGGAGATGCGCCCCTCGGCGAACACCGGGGCCAAGAACCGCGACGTCAGATCAGCCACCAGGGCGAGGTCGGGACCGGCGGGCGAAGGGCGCTGGGGGACGTAGCCGGACAGCGTCGTCGACACCATGTCGGACCCGGCCTCGAGCGCCGCGGCGGCGTCGTCGACGTTGGCGATATCGGCCATGGCGAGGCGGTTCTCGGCATGGATGGCGGCGACCATCTGATCGGTCCGTGAACCGTCCGGCCGCGGTCGGCGGGTCGCGTCGAAGGCGACGATGTCGGCACCGGCCCTGGCGACGGCGATCGCGCGGTCGATGGTGGGCGTGATGTGGGTTTCCTCGGTCGGCACCTTCCACAGGCCGATCAAGGGTGCCGTGGTGACAGCACGGATGGCTTCGATATCGTCGATTCCCTCGGCGCGGATGCCCGCGGCTCCCCCAGCCAGGGCGGCTGTGGCCATCGCTGCCATGTACGACGGTCCCTCAAGCGGGTCCCCAGGAGGTGCTTGGCAGGACACGACGAGCTTGTCGCGCAGTTCGGCCAGGATGTCTTGCTCGGTCAACGTCTTCCTTCCATGAGCGGTTCGGCCGACCTCTCGAACGCGAGTGCGGCCGCCCCGGCGATGCTGGAACCGGACCCGAGTTGGGCTCGCACCAGCGGGATCGCCCCTGAACGGGTGTAAGGCTCGGCTGCGAAGGCCGCTTGGAGCGGCCCCCAGTAGATCGGACCCATTTCGGCCACTCCGCCGCCCAATACGACCACCTGGGGTGCGATCGCTGTCGCGAGCCCCGCGAGGGCACGGCCCAGGAACGAGGCACCCTCGGCGATGGCGGCCTCTGCCAAGCGGTCTCCCCCTCGTGCCCGGTCGGCTATGGCGGGCAGCGCGAGCGCCGCACCGCTGGTCTCCCGGTAGCGCGCAGCGATGGCCGGTCCGGACGCGACGGCTTCCAAGTGACCGGATCCCCCGCAACTACAGTCGCGCCCGTCGGCACCGGGAACGGGTACGTGCCCGACCTCGCCCGCGAAGTGGTGCACGCCCCGCCTCACCACGCCGTCGACCGCGACCGCACCGCCTACTCCGGTGCCCACTGCGGCGAAGAGCACGTCGGAATAGCCTTTGGCCGCACCGAAACTCAGCTCGCCCAGCGCATGCGTGTTGCCGTCGTTGTCGGCGCTCACGGGGAGCCCGCACCGTTCAGACAGCCAGGAACCGATCGGGGTACCGGCCCAGCCGGGCAGGAGGTCGGTCGCGGTCAGGACCCGGCCGTTGCTGTGGTCGACGACGCCTCCGGTGCCCACCCCGACACCGACGGGGCGTCGATCTGAGTGCCCACGGAGTTCGGCCACGGTGTCGGCGAGTACGGTGAGAAGCGCTTCGCGGCCGCCAGCGCGGGGGGTGGGGGCGCGGAGTGCCTGGGATACCGCCCTCCCGTTGCGATCGATGACACCGGCGGCGATCTTCGTGCCGCCGACGTCGATGCCGATCGCGCAGGTGTCGGCGGTAGCGCCGGTGGCCAATGGTGGTTTCATGTCGCCTCCCGGTGGACTTCGAACTGGATTTCATAGCGGTCGGACCGGTAGAGGCTGGTCGTTGACTCCACAGCCGTGTTGCGTTCGTCGAAGGAGACCCTGTCGACACGCAGTGCAGGAGAGCGGGAAGTGACACCGAGCAGGGCGGACTGCTCCTCGCTTGTCACGACCGACCGGACCGTCTGCTGGGCTCTCCTCGGCCGGATGTCGAAGTGCTCGGAGAGCAGGCCGTACAAAGATCCGCTGAGGTCCATGGCCCCTAGCCCTGGCACGCGTCCGGCCACCAGGCGGGTGGTCTCCAAGCACATGGGGCTCGAATCGGCCATGCGCACCCGCACGAGGCGGAGCAGGGGCGTGCCCGGCGAGACGCCGAGGTCGGTGCACTCTCGCTCGTCTGCGGGGGCCTCACTGACCGCCAGGACCCGGGAACCGGGGGTGAGCCCTTTGGCACGCATGTCCTCGCTGAAGGAGGTGAGTGAAACCGTCTTGGCGACCGTGTGAGGTGCGACGAACGTACCTGCGCCCTGCACGCGATAGACCAGCCCTGCGGATTCGAGGGCGTTCAGGGCATGGCGGACCGTGGCGCGACTGACGTTGTGACGGGTGGTCAGTTCGCGCTCAGTGGGCAGAGGCGCATCGTCCTCCAGGGACCTGATCGACACGGCCAGGGCTCGCCGGAGGTACTCGTACTTGGGCACAGGCCTGTCTTGGTGAGGGCTGTGGTTGGACAAGCGATCTCCGATTGGTTCGTACCAATATTGCTAATGGTTCTCTTGACACCCCGGATCATGACCGGAACTCTGTGGATAATCTTCGCACGAAGCCTATTGGTACGTTCCATTTTGTCAACACTCAGGAGGAGCACACATGGAGGCCCGCAGTGAGCCGCCAGCCCCCGTCACGGAGGGCAGAGGCGCCTTGGGAGTCATCACGGTCGCGGCGGTCGGAGGACTGCTCTTCGGCTATGACACAGGCGTCATCTCAGGGGCGCTGCTGTTCATCGAACAGGACTTCACCCTGACCCCCTTCCTGTCCGGTGTCGTCGTCAGCTCCATCCTGGTCGGCGCCATGATCGGTGCCCTGAGTTCCGGCTCGCTCTCCGACCGCTTCGGGCGGCGCCCGTTGCTGATCTTCGCCGCGGTGCTCTTCGCCGTGGGATCGATCGCCGCGGCGGCGGCGCCGAGCGCCGCTGTACTGGTCGCCGCACGCATCGTGCTGGGCCTCGCAGTGGGTATGGCCTCCACCCTGGTGCCCCTCTACATCTCCGAAATGGCCCCGGCCCGCCTGCGCGGACGCCTCGTCACGATGAACCAGTTGATGATCACCATCGGCATCGTCCTCGCCTACGCCGCGAACTACGCCTTCGTCGACTTCGGCGGCTGGCGCTTGATGTTCCTCGTAGCGCTACTGCCCTCCATCGCCCTCGGTGTCGGCATGCTGCTCCTGCCGGAGACGCCTCGCTTCCTGGTGCGCACGGGTCGGACCGACGAGGCCCGAGCGGTTCTGTCGCGGGTCCGCGGCGGCACCGACATCGAAGCAGAGATGGCTGAGATCTCCGCGGTTTCCGACTCCGGCCGGGGGTCGCCCCTCAAGAGCCTGCGCGAACTACTCAGCCCTTGGGTCCGACCGGCGCTCATCGCCGGGATCGGGCTACAGATCCTCGGTCAGGCCAGCGGTGTCAACACGGTCATCTACTACGCGCCCACCATCTTCCGCGAGACCGGCTTGGGGGCTTCGGCGGCGATCCTGGCGACCGTCGGTGTGGGCGTGGTGAACGTGATCGGCACGGTCATCGGCATGTTCGTGGTCGACCGCTGGGGCCGCACGAAACTGCTCACCGCCGGCGCTTCGGTCATGGCGGTCTCACTGATGGCCTTGGCGACCGCACTGAGCATGGACGGAACGGCGTCGTCCACCCTGGCGTTCGTCGCTGTCATCACGTACGTCATCGCGGTCGCCACCAGCCTGAACGTGGTGGTGTTCATCATCCCCACCGAGCTCTATCCGCTGCGTGCGCGCGGCGCGGGCATGAGCGTGACCCTGTTCGCCAATTGGGGGATGAACTTCCTCGTGGCGCTGACCTTCCTCTCCCTGCTCAATACCCTCGGCGGGACCACCACCTTCTGGGTCTACGCGGTGGTGTGCGTGGCACTGGCCCTGTTCGCCGCTTTCGTCATCCCCGAAACGAAGGGGCGAACGCTGGAGAAGATCGAGTCGGACCTGCGCAAGTCCAGCGGACCGAAGTCCGGTACGCAAGCAGGTAGGTAGACCGGGACCGGGCCGCCGTGTTCCAGGCTGAGCACCCCGGGTGCCGACACCTGCGTACTGTGCTGGCCCGGCCCCGTGGAGCCATATACGGTCGGTCCAGGGCGAGCGCAGTGGATCGTGCCCGTCGCGCAGCGGGGTATGTGTCCGCTCAACACGTCCTCGCGCCGTGCGGACACCGACGTCCCGGAGGAACCATGTCCGACCTGCCGATCGGCTTCTGGCTCAAGCACCTGGACCGACTCATCGAGCACGACTTCGACCGGGTTCTGGCCTCGGAGTCACTCGAACGGCGTCAGTGGCAGGTACTCAACTCCCTGCACAACGAACCCGGTACCGTACTCCAGCTGGATCAGCGCCTGGCACCGTTCCTGGAGGACGACGAGAGCACGGTCGCCCCCGCGGCGGAGGCCCTGCGCCAGCGCGGCTGGGTGAGCGGCTTGGTCGCACTGGAACTCACCGCTGAGGGGCACCAGGCCCACGACACCCTGTTGGAGCGGGTCCAGCAGAACCTGCGCAAGCTCTCCCTGGGCATCAGCGACCAGGAGTACCGGGACACCGTGAACGTCTTGGAGCGGATGTCGGCCAACCTGGAGGCGGACTGACCGGCGCTTCCGGCCCTGCTTCCTCGCCGGCTAATCGGCGGGCAGCTCCCGGGTGAGTTCGACGAAGGCCAGGTCGTCGCGTTTGGGCAGCCCGAAGTCCTCGTCACCGTAGGGGAAGGGCTCGGTCTTGCCGGTGCTGGTGTAGCCGAGCCGCTCGTACCAGGCGATGAGTTCGGGGCGCTGCTTGAGGACCTTCATCCGCATCAGGCGGCACCCCCACTCGCGGGAGGCCATGCGCTCGGCCTCGGCCAAGACGATCCGGCCCAGCCCCGCCCCTTGGAGCTCGGGGCGCACCGAGAACATCCCGAAGTAGGCCCCGTTGATACTGCGCTGCAGTTCGCAGCAGGCCACGATCTGGCCCTCGGACTCACCGACCAGCACGAGGGTGTTGGTGCGCCCGAGCAGCTCGGCCATGATGTCGGGGTCCACCCGCTGGCCGTCGAGGAGGTCGGCTTCGGTCGTCCAGCCCCGGCGGGAGCTGTCGCCCCGGTAGGTGGAGTTGACCAGGTCCACCAGGGCGGAGACATCGGAGGGTGTGGCCACCCGGAAGTCGACCTTGGACCGGTGGTCCGTCCCACCCTCACTGCTCCACATGCTGGTCACGCCTCAACTCCCCCTCTGCTCACTGCACTGCCCACACAGTATGGCCACCAGTGGGGGGCCGGTGTCGACCCGGGCCCGGAGGAAAATACCGTGTCCCCGTCCCGGCGGGACGGGGACACGGGGCGCTTGGGACACGGCCTTCAGAGGTGTTTGCCGAAGAATTCGTCGAGCTTGGTCACTGCAGGGGCGACCGCCTCCTCCCGGTCGTACAGGTCCACGTGCGTGGCACCGTCGACGGTGAACAGTTCGGCGCTCTCACCCGCACTTTCCACGGCACCCTGGCTGTGGGGCAGGGTGACGGCCTCCGTGCCGTCGATCATCAGCAGCGGCCGCGGGGCGATCCGGTCGGCGTCGGCGTCGGCGTCGGCGTCGAACTGTGCCAGCTGGTGGACGCTGCGCAGCGCGTAGGCGCCGATCGAACGCGGGTGCTGGGCGCGCGGAGTCTTGTAGTAGTCGAAGAACTCCCGGACCGGGGCCGTGGTGGACTCGTCCACAGAGTCGGGCAGCACATCCACCATGGCCACGGGTGCGCCCTCGGCCTCACCTGCACCCGCGTGCTTCAGTGTCGTCATGACACTGCTCATACATCGGCCAGACGTCTTTTCTCGTTTATCGTGGAGGTATGGATGAGGACGAGCGCATCACACTGCGGCTCCCCGCGGACCTGCACGCGCGTCTGGCCGACCAGGCCAGGCACGATCGGCGTTCCATCAACTCAGAGATCGTGTACCTGCTGGAGACCGCGCTGGGAGGCGCCGGTTCGCCTGGCGGCGAATCGGCTTGAGCTGGCCCGCTACGCGGGAGACCGGATTCCTCCCCGGCCTGAAGGCCGGGGCATCCTCCGAGAGATCAGGTGAAATGTCGATGAGAACTGACACCGCTCGGTGGCGGAGTCGACGTCTCTTCTCTGCTATTTGGTGATGCTGCTGTTCAGGATGTCTTCGGGGTTTGCTGCCCTCGCCGGTCCGCATCCTGTCGGCGAAGGCCCTCGAGGATGACGTTCATCAGAGGCCGTGCTGTTGCTTCCCATTCATCTCGGTCCAGTCGGCCGAGGTAGGCGATGAGCCGGAGGACCCCGCGGGCGTCCACGTCCGTGCGGATGGAACCGGCTGCTTTCCCGGCGTTCAGCAGGTGGCCGAGGGCGTCTTCGATGGGGTTCTGGCTGTGGGCGACAAGGTCTTGCCACGCTGCCGGCTCGAGCGCTGCCAGGACGCCGTACTTGATCTCGGCGTAGTCGATCACTCGGTCGAGCCAGTGACGCAGGGCTTCCACGGGCTCGTGTGCCGCCAGTAGAGCGGAGGCGGCGGTCACGAGTTCTTCGACGTCGCGCCGGTAGACCTCGGCGAGGAGCGCTTCCCGGTTGGGAAAGTTCCGGTAGAGCGTTCCCTGTCCTACACCGGCGCGCTTGGCGATCTCGTTGAGGTGGACGTGGTGGGACTCGGCGAGGGCTGCACGGGCAGCCTCAACGATGCGGGTCCGGTTCTGCAACGCATCCGGACGGCGTGCTGGCGCGCTCATGGGCCTCTCCTGATGTTCCGCCTTTGGCAAGTGGACACGTGTCCGGTAGGCTGGCAACGCATCGGACACGTGTCCACTTTACTTGGAGGCAGTAGTGCTCTCTCTTCACGGCAAGATCGTCGCTATCACCGGAGCGAGTGGCGGCATCGGCGAAGCCACGGCCCGGCTACTCGCCCAGTGCGGCGCTACGGTCGTCCTCGCAGCGCGCCGCAGCGAGCGCATCGACGCCATAGCGCAGGAGGTCCGGGAGCAGGGAGGCCGTGCCGCCACGTGCGTCGTCGACGTCACCAAGGCCGAGGACCTACAGCGCCTGGTCGCCACCACCATCGACCAGTACGGCCGTATCGACGTCCTGGTAAACAACGCCGGCATCGCCCCGATCAGTCCGTTGGCCGACCTCGACACCGAGAGTTGGTCGGCCATGGTCGATGTCAACCTTCGCGGCATGCTCAACGGCGTCGCCGCCGCACTGCCGGCCTTCCGAGAGCAAGGCTCGGGCCACCTTGTGAGTATCGTCTCCGTGGCCGGCCTGTCCGGCGCGTCCCCCTCGATGGCTGTCTACGCCGCGACCAAGAACGCGGTGCGCACCGTCCACGAGGGGCTGCGCAGTGAGTCGACCGACGGGGTGGTGCGCACGACAGCCATCTCGCCGGGATACATCCGCACCGATCTCGCCGACTCCATGGCAGATCCGAACATCCGCGAGCAGACGCGCAAGATCATGGACGCGGTGGGCATCCCTCCGGCGGCGGTCGCCCGCGCTGTGGCCTTCGCCATCGAGCAGCCCAGCGACGTCGAGATCGGCGAGATCAACGTTCGCCCCACCGTCCAGGCGTGACACTTGCCGTCACCGGTCAAGTGAGGCGGCCGCCAGCCGCTTGCACAACGCCACTGTCTGGCCAGGCCTCCCGACGAGCAGAACACAACTCCGGACCTGGCTGCCGGTCTCAACGGGAGCGATGCCTCCCGGTGAAGTGAGTCCGAGAACGGTCAGCCTGCCTTGCCGTCCTGGGCAGCTGCCCGGGCTTGGGTTATGGCGAGGCGGTAGGGGGCGAACCAAGTAAGCCCGAAAGACAGGTGGAACGGCCCCCAGGTGTGTCTGTCTACGGGGAGAACTCCACAGGTTCGAGTTCGAGATGGACATCGCTCGGGGGCCGTTGTGCAGCTATTAGGGCGTGTTCGGTGGATGCTGCCCGTCGCGAGCGGCGTATCCAGTGGTGCTGGCACAAGGCCGAAGGAGGAGTTCCCCTACTGTGCACTGCCTCGCAAGCTCGGCAGCATCGCACAGCGGGGCCCGCCCGGGTTTGGCTGTCGACTGAGAGAGGCGCAGTGACAGTGCCGCTGGGGCGACGCGCAGCAGGGTAAGTGTCCGCCGAACACGCCCTAGTGTCCTGAGTCGTTAATTCGTCGGCAGTACGAAGCAAGGGATTCGAGGATCTCCTCGGCCGTCTTGTGCCACACATAGGGTCGAGGGTCCTCGTTCCACACCCTGATCCAGGAGTGGATGTCC